>DASSDL010000233.1:0-29673 GCA_035697145.1 Acidimicrobiales bacterium | reverse complement strand
CTCGTAGCGGCGCACCAGGGTGTCGGTGGTTGCGTCGAGGAAGAGGATGCGCACCCGGGCCCCGGCCGACCGCAGCCAGGCCAGCATCGGCAGCACCTCATCCTGGTAGGCGCCGGTGACGACCACCAGGGCGATCCGCTGTACCTGCGATCCGGGTGCCTGCGCCAGCTCGGCGACCTTGGGCACGAGCTGTGGCGGCAGGTTGTCGATCACGAACCAGCCGAGGTCCTCGATGGCGTCGGCCGCGAGGCTGCGACCCGCCCCCGACAGCCCCGTGATCACGACGAAATCGCTCATTCCGGAACTGAAGGATATTGGCGGTGGGCGACGTATCCCGGCCTGCCAGCATGCGGCGCATGCCCGCCATCGCCCTCACCACGGCCGACCACATCGACCTCCTCGGGGCCGAGGCCGATCGGTTCGCCTCCTCCCTGACCGGCGCCGACCTGGGTGCCACGGTGCTTACCTGCCCGGACTGGACGGTGCGCGACCTGGTCTCCCACGTCGGTGGGCTGCATCGCTGGTCGACCGAGCTGGTGGCGAGCGGCATCGTGGCCGAGACGTGGCGGTCGTCGCTGCCGCTGGACTACCCCGACGGCGCCGCACCCCTGGAGGCCTGGCGCGACTGGCTGGTCGCCGGGGCAGTCGAGGCGTGCCGGACGTTCGCCGCGGCGGAGCCGGCCACCCCGGTGTGGGCGTGGGGCGCCGACCAGCACGCTCGCTTCTGGCCCCGGCGCATGCTGTTCGAGACCGCCATCCACCGACTCGACCTGGATCTGACCCTGGGGCGGCCCGCGGACCTGCCCGTCCGTGTGGCGATCGAGGGGATCGACGAGCAGCTGGAGAACCTGCCCTTCGTGGCCCGCTGGAACGGCGAGGTGGGAAGGCTGCGCGGACGGGGCGAGGCGCTCGGGTTCACCGCCCGCGATGCCGACGCGTCGTGGCGGGTGCGGCTCGAGCCAGACGGCTGGTGGTGGGACCGAGTGGCGGACGACTCCGATGTCGTGGCCGAGGCACCCGCCGCGGACCTGCTGCTGCTCATGGTGGGGCGGCCGATTCCCGATCTTGCCGTCCGGGGCGACCGGGCCCTGCTCGACCGCTGGCTGGCGGCGACGGCCTTCTAGAGCAGGGACTTTTCGGCCCGCAGGAGCAGCAACCGAGGGATGGTGCCGGCGCCCGCGTACTCCGGCGCCAGGGCGACGAACCCCGGGGGTGGCGCCGGCTCCTCCATGTGCGTGACGAGCAGGCCGCGGTCGGCCAGTCCGTTCACGTAGCGGCTGAGGGGACGGTGGACGAAGGGCAGGCGCACGCCGGCCTCGACCTCCTCCAGCGACATGTCCTCCTCCAGATAGGGGCCGACGCGCCAGTACTGCTCGGGCGGGTCGAGCACCCGATCGTCGATCCACCCGCTGCCGGGGGTCTGGAACAGCGGGTGGTTGAGGAACAGCACCAGCCGGCCCCCCGCGGCCAGCACCCGCGCGATCTCGTCGAACGTGGCGTCGACCGCGACCACGTGCTCCAGCACCAGGCACACCACCACCGCCTCGAACGCGCCGGACCCGAACGGCAGCGCGCCGCCCACGCCGCGGGCGTACGCCACTCCCCCGCCCCGACGGATCGCTTCGGCCAGCTGGGCGGCCGACGGATCCAGGCCCACGACCCGGTCGGCGCCGCCAGCCACCGCGAGCCGGGCGATCTGGCCCTCACCGCAGCCGAGATCGAGGACGCGGTTGGCACCGCGCAGGTGGTCGGCGGCCAGCGGCAGGATCTGCTCCACGTACTCGACGTCGGCGCCGTGGGTGAACTCGCGCTGCCACCAGCCCGCGTGTCGCTCCCAGACGTCGGCAACGCCGTCCTCGGGTCTGTGAAGCTTTTCGGGGGTCATGGCCCGTTTTCCTTCAAAGACGTCTGCCGGCGCGGCCCGCCGGCCGATGGATCTTGTCGTAGACGGCGTCGGCCACGTCGTTCGGCAGCCACGACAGCGCCCGCAGGTCCTCCCGGGACGCCTGCTTCACCGCATTGACGCCGCCCAGCTCCTTGGTCAGCCGCTTGCGGCGGGCGGGCCCCAGCCCCTTGATGTCGTCGAGCACCGAGCGCGTCATCCGCTTGCCCCGCAGCTGGCGGTGGTAGGTGATGGCGAAGCGGTGCGCCTCGTCGCGGATGCGCTGGAGCAGGTACAGGGCCTCGGACCCCCGCGGGACCCGCACGGCGTCCGGCGAGCCCGGCAGGTACACCTCCTCGAAGCGCTTGGCAAGCGCTGCCGCCGGGATCTCCTCGTCGAGCCCCAGGTCCTCGAGGACGCGCACCGCCACGTTGAGCTGGCCCTTGCCCCCGTCCACGAGCAGCAGCTGCGGCGGGTAGCTGAACTTGCCCGTGCGCTCGCTCACCGGCAGCGCCCGCTCGTCGATATAGGCGGACAGGCGGCGCGTGAGCACCTCCTCCATGGCGGCGAAGTCATCGTTGCCCGGCACGGTGCGAACCCGGAACCGCCGGTAGTCGGACTTCTTCGGCAGCCCGTCCTCCATCACCACCATCGAGCCGACGTAGTCGGTGCCCTGGATGTGGCTCATGTCGTAGCACTCGATCCGGAGCGGGGCGTCGGGCAGCCCGAGCGCGTCCTGCAGTTCGTTCAGCGCCCTGGCACGGGCGTTGTGGTCACTCGCCCGGCGGAGGCGGTGGCGGGTGAACTCCTCGGTGGCGTTGCGCGTGACCGTCGCCTGCAGCGCGCGCTTGGCGCCCCGCTGCGGCACCCGCACCTCGACCCGGGAACCACGGAGCTGTGCGAGCCAGTCCTCGTAGAGCTGGGGATCGTCGGGCGCGGTGGGCACGAGCACGGCCCTGGGCACCCCCAGAAACGGGTCGTCGTACAGGTGAGCGAGGATGTCGCCCACCATCTCTCCGGGGCTCACGTCCTCCACCTTGTCGAGCACGAGGCCCTTGCGCCCCACCACCCGGCCCCGCCGCACGAAGAACGCCTGGACCGCCGCCTCGAGGTCGTCCTCGGCGATGCCGATCACGTCGAGGTCCTCGTTCCGGTCGGCCACCATCTGCTGGCGCTCGATGGCCTTGCGGACGCTGGCGAGCCGGTCGCGCACCCGGGCGGCGCGCTCGTACTCGAGGTTGTCCGCCGCGGCCCGCATCTGATCCTCGAGCCGGCGCACGACCGTGTCGGTCTCGCCGTCGAGGAAGTCGAGCAGCTCGCCCACCAACCGGTCGTAGGTCTCGTGGTCGATCTCGCCCACGCACGGGCCCGTGCACTTCTCGATGTGGAACAACAGGCAGGGCCGCCCGAGCCGCTGGTGACGATGGAACTTGTTGTCGCTGCAGGTGCGCAGCGGGAACGTGCGCAACAGCAGGTCGAGCGTCTCGCGGATGGCGTAGGCGTGGCCGTACGGGCCGAAGTAGCGCACGCCCTTGCGCTTGCGGCCCCGCATCACCGTGGGCCGGGGCCACTCGTCGGAGACGGTCACCGCCAGGAACGGGTAGCTCTTGTCGTCGCGCAGCCTGATGTTGAAGCGCGGCCGATGCTGCTTGATGAGGCTGTTCTCGAGCAACAGCGCGTCGACCTCGTTGCGGACCTGGATCCACTCGACGGTCTCGGCGCTGGCCACCATGGCGGCGGTGCGGGGCGGCAGGCTGCGGGGGTCGCCGAAGTAGTTGGACAGCCGGGAGCGCAGCGAGCGCGCCTTGCCGACGTAGATGACCCGGCCCTCCCGGTCCTTGAACTGGTAGGAACCGGGGGTGTCCGGGATCGTGCCGGCGGGCGGACGTTGCACCACGTAAGAGAGGGTACGAGGTCGGTCGCAGACCGACGCCGTCAGGGGTGGCGGGTGGGGTCGGGCCGGAGGGTAGAGCCGTTCCCGGCCGATGGCGGGGAACGACCACGGGTACCGGCGTCCGAAATCACCCGAATCCGGCACCCGTGAGCGCCGGTCCCGCTCACCAGCTCGTAAACTGCCGTCAAGCCGGCCCGGAATTCCGGCTGCATATCGACTCCGGGGACGACATCCCCGTGGGTGAGGCGACCGGGCTGTCCCCACCGTCCGCAAACCGGAGTCACCTCGACGGAGGTTCCATCACATGCTTCGGCTCCAGACCCCGCTCGCCGAGCGGTACACGGCGGCGCCCCCGGATGATCTAGCCAGCAGGATCAGCGCGGCCAAGGCCGCCCTGGGCGACCGCCTCTTCATCCTCGGCCATCACTACCAGCGCGACGAGATCATCCGCTGGGCCGACGCCCGCGGCGACTCCTACCGGCTCTCGGCGCTCGCACAGCAGCGGCCACAGGCCGAGTACATCGTGTTCTGCGGCGTGCACTTCATGGCCGAGTCGGCCGACATCCTGACCGCCGACCATCAGACGGTGATCCTTCCCGACCTCAACGCCGGCTGCTCCATGGCCGACATGGCCGACATCGACGAGGTGGAGGAGGCCTGGGAGGCCCTCTCCGGCATCGTCGACCTCGACCGGGTGGTGCCGATCACGTACATGAACAGCTCGGCCGCCATCAAGGCCTTCGTCGGCCGCCACGGCGGCGCGGTCTGCACCTCCACCAACGCCCGGGCGGTGCTGGAGTGGGTCCTAGGCGGCGGGCCCGAGGCCCGAGGCAGCGGCACCGGCCGGGGAGACCAAGTGCTGTTCTTCCCCGACCAGCACCTCGGCCGCAACACCGGCATCGCCATGGGTTACGGGCTGGATGACATGCGGGTCTGGGATCCGAGGCGCGACCTCGGCGGTCTGACCGAGCGCGAGTGCAAGGAGTCGACGTTCCTACTGTGGCGGGGCCACTGCTCGATCCACCAGCGGTTCCGCCCCGAGCACATCGAGGCGTTCCGGGCCGAGCATCCCCAGGGCATCGTGGTCGTGCACCCCGAGTGCCCCCACGAGACGGTGGCGCTGGCCGACCAGGTCGGGTCGACCGACTACATCATCCGGGCCCTGGCTGACGCCCCCGCGGGGTCGACGATCGCGGTGGGGACGGAGGTCCACCTGATCAACCGGCTCGCCCACGAGCATCCCGACAAGGCCGTGGTCTCGCTCGACCCCATCGTCTGCCCGTGCTCGACCATGAACCGCATCGACGAGCCCCACCTGGCGTGGGTGCTCGAGGAGCTGGTCGAGGGCCGGGTGGTCAACCCCATCCGCGTCGACGCCGACACGGCCGACTGGGCCCGGGTCGCGCTCCAGCGCATGCTCGACATCACCTGAGCCCGACCGAAGGCCTGATGGCGACCGATCGTCAGGCCCGCGCGGGGTGCTCGGGGGACACGACCCGGGGCAGGGGCGCCCGCCCCGCCGGCTGCTCGGGGCGAGGCAACCGGGGCGGCGGCGGGATGGGCCGGCGTTCGGGCTTGTCGCCCAGCTCCAGGGCGTCGGAATGGTGCTCGATGGTGATCGCGTCGCCGTCGCGGAGGTCGTAGGTCGCCTCTTCGTGATCGACCGTGACCGCAATGCGACGGCCGCGATATCGGATCCGGAACTCCAGGCGACTGATGGCGCTGGGCAGCCGCGGCGCGAAGCGCAACCGGCCCCCGCCTCCCCGCATGCCCCCGAAACCCTCGACCAGCCCGGTCCAGGCGCCGGCCAGCGACGCCATGTGGAGACCGTCTCCCGTGTTGCGCGCCAGGTCGGCGAGATCCACGAGCGCGGCCTCGCCCAGGTAGTCGTACGCCAGCTCGAGGTGGCCGATCTCGGCGGCCACCACCGCTTGCGTGCACGCCGACAGGGACGAGTCACGGACCGTCAGCGCCTCGTAGTAGGCGAAGTCGCGCTGCTTCTCCTCCGCGGTGAAGTTCTCGCCCCGCAGGTGCAACGCCAAGACCAGGTCGGCCTGCTTCACCACCTGCTTGCGGTAGAGGTCGAAGTACGGAAAGTGAAGGAGCAGCGGGTACTGGTCGGGTCGGGTGCCCTCGAAATCCCAGCGGGCGTGGTCGGTGAAACCCTCGCTCTGTGGATGGACGCCCAGTCGTTCGTCGTAGGGGACGACCACCGCGGCCGCTGCGTCCCGCCACGACGCCGCCTCCTCCGGAGTGACGCCCAGCCGGGCGGCGACATCGGAGTGGCGCGCTGCCACGTCGGCGGCGGCGCGCAGGTTCTGCTGCGCCATGAGGTTGGTGAAGACGTTGTTGTCGGCCACGGCGCTGTACTCGTCGGGCCCGGTCACCCCATCGATGCGGAACCGACCGTCCATGTCGTGGTGGCCGAGGCTGCGCCACAGCCGCGCGGTCTCGACCAGCAGCTCCACGCCCACGTCGCGCTCGAAGGCCTCGTCCTCCGTGGCGTCGACGTACCGCACCACGGCGTCGGCGATGTCGGCGTTGATGTGGAAGGCGGCGGTGCCCGCCGGCCAGTAGCCCGACGACTCCCAGCCGCGCAGCGTGCGCCACGGGAACGCGGCGCCATCGAGGTTCAGCTCACCGGCGCGCTCCTTGGCGATAGGGAGAGTGAGCTGCCGCCAACGCAGGGCGTCGGCGGCGGGGGCGGGCTGCGTGTACGTGAGGACCGGCAGGACGAAGGTCTCGGTGTCCCAGAACGTATGGCCGTCGTAGCCGGGACCCGTGAGGCCCTTGGCCGGTATCGGGCGCTGCTCGGCCCGGGCGCCGGCCTGCAAGATGTGGAAGAGCCCGAAGCGGACCGCCTGCTGCACCTCGGCGTCGCCATCGATCTCGACGTCGGCACCGGCCCAGAACTCGTCGAGATAGGCGCGCTGTTCGGCCAGCAACCCATCCCAGCCGCCGAGCCGCGCCCCCGCGAGCGCCGCGACCACCTGGTCGTGCAGCGCCGGGCGGGTCCGCTGGCTCGACCAGCCATAGGCCAGGAACTTCACGACGCGCAGCCGCTCGCCGGGATGGAGCACGGTTGCGATCGTGAGCCGGCACACGTCGGGGGAGCTCGTGATCTCGGCGCTGGACTGCTCGGGCCCCTCGACGATGTGATCCATCCCCGCAGCGAGCCGCAGCCCGCTCCGCCGGGTGCGATGCACGAGCAGGGCCTGGTGGTCGCGGACGACGTGCTCCTCGCTCACCAGCGGGTTCTCGAGCGCGATCGCTGCGCGCGGGTCCCTGCTCTGCGGTGGGAGCTCCTCGTTCGCCACCAGCTCCGACTGCAGGACGATGCGCAGCGGCTCGTCGTCGACCGGCTCGACCTCGTACGCGATGGCCACGATGGCCCGCTGGGTGAGCGACACCAGTCGCACCGACGAGATGCGCATGGTGTCGTGGGCCGGTGATGTCCACTGCACGTTGCGGCTGAGCGTGCCCGCCCGCATGTCGAGGACGCGCTCGTGGCTGTCGAGCGTGCCGTAGCGGATGTCGAAGGGCTCGTCGTCGACCAGCAGGCGGATCAGCTTGCCGTTGGTGACGTTGATGACCGTCTGTCCCGACTGTGGATAGCCATAGCCCGCCTCGGCGTAGGGCAACGGGCGCAGCTCGTAGACGGAGTTGAGGTAGGTGCCCGGCAGCCCGTGCGGATCGCCCTCGTCGAGGTTGCCTCGCAGCCCGATGTGCCCGTTGGACAGGGCGAACACCGACTCGCTGCGCGCGAGCATGTCGAGATCGAGGCCCCGTTCCGTCACGCACCAGGGCTCGACCAGGTAGCCGTGGGTCACCCGTCCTCCAGGAGCTCGCTGAGGTCGCTGACCACCACGTCGGCGCCGTGGCGCCGCAACTCGTCGGCCTGGCCGACCCGGTCCACGCCCACCACCAGCGCGAAGCCACCGGCGCGACCGGCCTCGACCCCGGCGAGCGCGTCCTCGAACACCGCGGCGCGATCGGGACCGACCCCCAGCGCGGCGGCGCCGGCCAGGAACGTGTCAGGTGCGGGCTTGCCGGCCAGGTGACGCTCGGTGGCGACGACGCCGTCGATGCGGGCATCGAACAGGTGGCTGATCCCCGCGGCGTCGAGGACCTCCGCGGTGTTGGCACTGGACGAGACCACGGCCGTGCTGAGCCCGGCGTCCCGCGCGGCCTGCACGTAGCGCACCGAGCCTTCGTAGACCTCGACGCCCCCCTCGCGCAGCAGGCGCAGCACCAGCTCGTTCTTCTTGTTGCTCAGGCCGTGGACGGTCAGCGCCCCGGGTGGATCGTCGGGCGAGCCCTCGGGCAGGTCGATGCCGCGGGACTGCAGGAAGCCACGCGTTCCCTCGAGCCGGGGCCGGCCGTCGACGTAGTTGTCGTAGTCGCGGCCGGCGTCGAACGGCACGAACGTCTGGTCCGTACGTGTCGACCACTCCTCGAGGAACTCGTCGAACATCTGCTTCCAGGCTGCGGCGTGGACGGTGGCGGTGCGCGTCAGCACGCCGTCCAGGTCGAACAGGCAGGCGGTCACGCCGGTAGGAAGGCCGAGCACTCGGCTGTCTTTACCCCGAAGTGGGGGTCAACAGCAACGGCGCCAGGTATTGCCCGGTCCAGCTGGCGGGCTCGGTGGCGACCGTCTCGGGCGTGCCGGTGGCGACCACGGTGCCGCCGCCGCTGCCGCCCTCGGGTCCCAGGTCGATGATCCAGTCGGCGGTCTTGATCACGTCGAGGTTGTGTTCGATCACCAGCACCGTGTTGCCCTGGTCGACCAGCCGCGACAGCACGGTGAGCAGCTTGCGGATGTCCTCGAAGTGCAGGCCCGTGGTGGGCTCGTCGAGGATGTAGATCGTGTGGCCGGTCGAGCGCTTGGCCAGCTCGCTCGACAGCTTGACCCGCTGGGCCTCGCCACCCGACAGCGTGGTGGCCGGCTGCCCGAGGCGCACGTAGCCCAGGCCCACGTCGACCAGGGTGCGCATGTGCCTGGCGATGGCGGGCTGGTTGGCGAAGAAGTCGAGCGCCTCCTCGCAGCTCATGGCCAGCACGTCGGCGATGTTTCGGTCCTTGAAGGTGATGTCGAGCGTGTCGCGGTTGTAGCGGGCGCCCTTGCACACCTCGCACGGCACGTACACGTCGGGCAGGAAGTGCATCTCGATCTTGATGGTGCCGTCGCCGGTGCACGCCTCGCAGCGCCCACCACTGACGTTGAAGCTGAAGCGGCCCGGCGGGTAGCCCCGCACCTTGGCCTCGTGCGTCTGGGCGAAGAGCTTGCGAATGTGGTCGAACACGCCCGTGTACGTGGCCGGGTTGGACCGGGGCGTGCGGCCGATGGGCGACTGGTCGATGTCGATGACCTTGTCGAGGTGCTCGATGCCCTCGACCCGGCTGTGCAGGCCGGGCGGCATCTTGGACCGGTACACCCTCTGCATGAGCGCCCGGTACAGGATGTCGTTGACCAACGTCGACTTGCCCGAACCCGACACCCCGGTCACGGCCACGAAGCAGCCGAGCGGAAACTCGACGTCGATGTTCTTGAGGTTGTTCTGCCGGGCGCCGCGCACCTTGAGCCGGTGGTCGTTGGGCTGGCGCCGCCGGGCCGGGAGGGGGATGGAGCGCTTGCCCGTGAGGTACTGGCCCGTGATCGACCGCTTGTTGCGCAGCAGCTGGCCGACCGTGCCCGTGTGGACGATCTCGCCGCCGTGCTCACCGGCCCCCGGGCCGATGTCGACCACGTGGTCGGCGACCTTGATCGTCTCCTCGTCATGCTCGACGACCAGCACGGTGTTGCCCAGGTCGCGCAGGCGCATGAGCGTGTCGATGAGCCGGCGGTTGTCGCGCTGGTGGAGCCCGATCGACGGCTCGTCGAGCACGTAGAGCACGCCGACCAGCCCCGATCCGATCTGCGACGCCAGCCGGATGCGCTGGGCCTCGCCTCCGGCGAGCGTGCCCGCCGAGCGTGACAGGGTGAGGTAGTCGAGCCCCACGTCGAGCAGGAACCCCATGCGGGCGTTGACCTCCTTGACCACCCGCTCGGCGATGAGCCGGTCGCGCTCGGACAGCTCGAGGGCGGCCAACGTCTTGGCCGACTCGCCGATCGACATGTTGCAGATGTCGGCGATCGTGTAGCCGTCGACGGTCACCCCCAGCGTCAGCGGCTTGAGCCGGGCCCCGCCGCAGGCCGGGCACGGCACCTGGCGCATGTAGCCCTCGACCTGCTCGCGGGCACTGTCGGACTCGGCCTCGGAGTGCCGCCGCTGCAGGTAGGGCACCACGCCCTCGTAGTGAGCGTGATAGGTGCGCTCGCGGCCGTAGCGGTTCTTGAACCGCACCCACACCTTGTCGACGCCCTTGCCGTACAGCACGGCTTGGCGTTGCTTGGCCGTGAGCTTCTCGAACGGCGCGTCCATGTCGACGCCGAGCTCATCGGCCACGGCCACGATCAGCCGCTGGAAGTAGCGCTGGTGCCCGCCGGCCCAGGGCGAGATGGCGCCCTCGTCCAGGCTGAGGCTGGGGTCGGGCACCACCATCTCGGGATCGACCTCGAAGCGGGTGCCGAGCCCGTCGCACGTCTCGCAGGCGCCGTAGGGCGAGTTGAACGAGAAGTTGCGGGGCGCCAGCTCCTCGAACGAGCCATGGCCGTTGGGGCACGCCAGGTGCTGCGAGAACGTGAGCGTCTCGCCCTCCAACGGAGCGTCCCCGCTGGATGGGGACTCGCTCTCGGGCGCGGCGCCACCGGCACGCGGCACGATCTCGACCTCGGCCACGCCGTCGGCCAGCTTGAGCGCCGTCTCCAGCGATTCGGTCAGGCGCCGGGCGATGCCGTCGCGCCGCACCAACCGGTCGACCACGACCTCGATGGTGTGCTGCTCGTAGCGGGCCAGCTCGATGCGCTCGGACGTCTCGTGCAGCTCGCCGTCCACCCGGGCCCGCGCGAAGCCCTGCGCCGACAGGTCGGCCAGCAACGTCTCGTAGGTGCCCTTGCGGCCCCGGACCACCGGCGCCAGCACCTGGAACCGGGTGCCGTCGGGCAGCTCCATGATGCGGTCGACGATCTGCTGGGGCGTCTGCCGGGTCACCACGGCACCACAGGTGGGGCAGTGGACCACGCCGATGCGGGCGAACAGCAGGCGCAGGTAGTCGTAGACCTCGGTGATGGTGCCGACCGTGGAGCGCGGGTTGCGGGAGGCGCTCTTCTGGTCGATCGAGATGGCGGGCGACAGGCCCTCGATGAAGTCGACGTCGGGCTTGTCCATCTGACCGAGGAACTGGCGGGCATACGCCGACAGCGACTCGACGTAACGACGCTGGCCCTCGGCGTAGATCGTGTCGAAGGCGAGCGACGACTTGCCCGCCCCGGACAGCCCCGTGAAGACGATCAGCCGCTCGCGAGGCAACTCGAGGCTGATGTTGCGCAGGTTGTGCTCCCGCGCACCCCGGACGACGAGCGAATCAGCCACGAAGTCAGAGGCTATCGCCCCGGCACACCTGAGGAACGCATGTTCGTGTCAATCGCCGGCGGCGGCCCACGATCACCTCTACCACTTTGCCGTGACACGCCTGAGAACGTGCGGGATAGGCACGTCATCCTGGCTCTCGGTGGTCAGCGCTGCTGGGAGGCCCAGCTGTTGAGCTGCGACCCGGCAACAAATTCCCACGCGGGGTGCCTGCGGAACGCCCTAACCGCTGGGCCTCTGGGTCAGGTCATGACCGGCGGGACGCCGCTCGCCCTGGCGGACGCTCGCTCACCGCATGACCAGGAGGTCCATCCCCAGGGGCCACGGACGCTCCCCCGCCGCCAGCGCCCGCTCGATGGCGGCGATGCCCTTGTCCCACTCCTCGTCGTCGAGATCGACCAGCGCAGAGTCGCTGCGGCGCATCACCGGCAGCAGCTCGAGCACCTCCTCGTGGGTGTCGAAGGTGGGCTCCCTGACCCGCTCGATGGCCTCGAACGTGAAGCCCGCCTCCTCGAAGGCGGTGATCACCCGGCCCAGCCGGGGCCAGCGCTCGGCGACCCGCATGGCGCCCGGGAACAGGTGGAACAGCTCGATCTCGTCCTGGCGGCCCGGGTACCCGCTGCGGATGAGGACCGGCCCGCTGGGCTCGACGACCCTGCGGAGCTCTCGGGCCGCCCGATCGAGGTCGGGGAACTGGTGAATGACGGTCGAGAGCCACGCCGCGCCGACCGACTCGTTCGACAGCGGGAGTGCTTCGGCTCGACCGGGCAGGTACTCGACACGAGGGTGGGCATGCGCCTCGGCGGCGTGGGCCCGCATCCCCGCGGAGGGCTCGACTGCGTGGACGACGCTCCCGAACGTGTGGGCCAACGCCTTCGACCAGATGCCGGTGCCGGAGCCGACGTCGACGATCGCGGTTGGTGGCGGATCGGACAGGTAGCACGCCACCCGGTCGCACCAGATGCGTTGGCCTTCCGGTTGGCGGTCGCGCACTTTGTCGAAATCTCGGCCCACCTCGTCATACCGGACGCTGCTCACACGCGCTCTCCCGTGATCGACGATTGATAACCCTCCGGCTACCTCATGGTCAGCCGGGGTTCACCATCGTGTCACGTCTGGCGGACCTCCACCGGCCCGCTCTTCACGGCGGCGGAACTCCGCCGCTACACGCCGGCTTCCCGCAGCTCGCGCTTGAGCTCGCCCACCTCGTCACGCAGCCGGGCGGCGTACTCGAAGCGCAGGTCAGCGGCCGCCTCGTGCATCTCTTCTTCCAGCGTCTGGATGAGGCGCCCGAGCTCGGTGGGGGGCAGGTCGGCCAGCTCGGTGCGCAGCCTCTCGGCCGCCCCCACCCGCCGTCGGCGCCGGCCTTGACCCGGTACCGGCGCCCCCTCCTCGGGCCGCAGGTGGGCGAGTATGTCGTTGACCGCCTTGCGGATGCTCTGCGGCTCGATGCCGTTCTCGGCGTTGTAGGCGATCTGGAGCTGTCGGCGGCGTTGCGTCTCACCGATGGCCCGGCGCATCGAGTCGGTGACCGCGTCGGCGTACATGATCACCTGACCGTCGACGTTGCGGGCCGCCCGGCCGATGGTCTGTATCAACGAGGTGTCGCTGCGGAGGAAGCCCTCCTTGTCGGCGTCGAGGATGGCCACCAGCGACACTTCCGGCAGGTCGAGACCCTCCCGCAGCAGGTTGATGCCCACCAGCACGTCGAACTCGCCCAGCCGCAGCGCCCGCAGGATCTCGATGCGCTCGATCGTGTCGATGTTGGAGTGCAGGTAGCGGACCCGCAGCCCCTGCTCGAGCAGGTAGTCGCTCAGGTCTTCGGCCATCTTCTTGGTGAGCGTTGTGACCAGCACCCGCTGGTCATGCTCGATGCGGGCGCTGATCTCGGCCATGAGGTCGTCGATCTGGCCCTTGGTGGGCTTCACGATGACCTCGGGGTCGACCAGGCCGGTGGGCCGCACGATCTGCTCGACCACCTGCGACGACACCTCGAGCTCGTAGGACCCGGGCGTGGCCGAGAGGAAGACCACCTGGTTGACCCGGTCGATGAACTCGTCGAACTTGAGCGGGCGGTTGTCGGCCGCCGACGGCAGGCGGAACCCGTGGGCGATCAGCTCCAGCTTGCGCGACCGGTCGCCTTCGTACTGGCCGTGGAGCTGGGGCACGGCGACGTGGCTCTCGTCGATGACGCACAGGAAGTCGTCGGGGAAGAAGTCGATCAGTGTGTTGGGCGTCTCGCCGGGGCCTCGCCCGTCGATGGGCGCCGAGTAGTTCTCGATGCCGCTGCAGTAGCCGACCTCCTGCATCATCTCGAGGTCGTACTGCGTGCGCATGCGGAGGCGCTGGGCCTCCAGCAGCATGCCCTGCTTCTCGAACCAGGCCAGGCGCTCGGCCAGCTCGGCCTCGATGCGTGCGACGGCCTTTTGCATGCGCTCGGCCCCCGCGACGTAGTGGGTGGCCGGGTAGATCCAGAGGTCCTCGAGCGTGCGGATCTGCTCGCCCGTCACCGGGTCGACGACGGTGATCCGTTCGATCTCGTCGCCGAACAGCTCGATGCGGAGGATCGTCTCCTCGTACGCCGGATGGACCTCGATCGTGTCGCCCCGCACCCGGAACCGGCCCCGGGTCAGGTTGGCGTCGTTGCGGTCGTACTGCATGTCGACCAGCTTGCGGAGGAAGTCGCGCTGGTCGATGTGGTCGCCGACCAGCTGGAACAGCACGTTCTCGCGGTACTCCTCCGGCGAGCCCAAGCCGTAGATGCACGACACCGAGGCGACGACGATCACGTCGCGCCGAGTGAGCAGGGCGGCCGTGGCCGAATGTCGCAGCCGGTCGATCTCGTCGTTGATCGACGAGTCCTTCTCGATGTAGGTGTCGGTGGAGGCGATGTATGCCTCGGGCTGGTAGTAGTCGTAGTAGCTGACGAAGTATTCGACCCGGTTGTCGGGGAAGAACTCGCGGAACTCGTTGGCGAGCTGGGCCGCCAGCGACTTGTTGGGGGCGATGACCAGGGTGGGCTTCTGGACCTGCTCGATGGCCCAGGCGATCGTGGCGCTCTTGCCCGAGCCGGTGATGCCGAGGAGCGTCTGGTAGCGCTCGCCGTCGGCGATGCCCTGGCTGAGCGCGGCAATGGCGCCCGGCTGGTCGCCGGCCGGAGCGAACTCGGACACCATCCGGAATGGTGACGTGCGCGTGACCATCGCTGTTGGAATCTATCGGTGGGGTGTGACATCACGTTTTCCTCGCGGGATTAGCCGCTGACGCGACCAATCCCGCGAGGAAACGGGAGAGGTCCTGGTCAGGGCGGTTAACGTGCGGGTTCGTGGCGGAGCTTCCTGCCGTCGGCAGCTTTCTCGGCTCGCTGGCGGCCGACGAACGAGCCGCGCTCGGGGAGATCGGGCATGCCCGGTCCTACCGGCGGGGCGAGCGGATGATCATGGAGGGCGACCAGAACGACACCACGTTCCTCGTCCTCGACGGACGAGTGCGGGTTTTCACGGGCACCCGCGAGGGCGACGAGGTCACCCTGTCAGTGCGCGGCCCGGGCGATCTCATCGGCGAGATGGGCGCGCTCGACCCCGGTGGTCGGCGGTCGGCCACCGTCATCGCGCTCGAACCGGTGCGCTGCCGGGTCATCGCGGCCCGCGAGCTGCAGGCCTTCCTCGAGGCGCATCCCCGCTCGACCCTGGCGCTGTTGCGGCTGGTCATCGGCCGGCTGCGGGGCGCGGACCGGCGCCGGACGGAGTTCGGCCCCTACGACGCCACCCGCCGGCTGGCCCGTGTGCTGATCGAGGCAGCGGACGAGGCTGCCACGGGCGCCCACGGGAGCCGGCGCGACGCCGGGACCGGTGGCGTGCAGCTCGGGCTGGCGCTGTCGCAGCACGAACTTTCGGGGCTCATCGGCGCCTCGCGGGAGTCGGTGGCACGGGGCATGGCCGAGCTACGCCGCCGGGGGCTCGTCACGACCGGGCGGCGGTCCGTCACCATCCTCGACGCCGACGGCTTGCGCGGCTTCGCCGGCTGATCCGTCGGCGCCCCCGCCGGGCGTGTGACCGCGGGCACATGCGAACTGTGTCGTGTGACGACGACCGGTCGCCCCGGACGCTCGACCATGGGAACCGGCGCGGGAGCGGTCCGGCGCCCGCCCGGGAGGAAGCTGTCGCCTCTCGAGCCGGTAGGCGGACCGGTCCCGGCCGTACCGGTCGGGGTGTGCGGTGGGCTGCCCCCGGCCGGTGCGGCGCGTACCCGTGGGGCACGATGGCGGCGGACCTGGGCGGCGCCCGCTCGACACCCGCCCGGCATCCATGCACACTCGGAGCATGGGGGATGGATCCACGTACCGGCGGCGAGTGTTTATCGAAGACGCCCGCCGTGACGGCAGCTACCTGCGCGCGACCTGGCACGCGGAGCGGCAGGCCTTCGTGGTGAGCACCTGGCGCAACGAGGTGTGCACCGGTGCGGTCCGGGTGCCGGTCACCGCCGCCGGAGACCTGGCCACGCTGTTGATCGCCGGCCTCACCGACGCGGTCACGACCGCGGCGGCTTCGGCCGGCCCCGCTGCGAAGACCCGCGTCCGATCCGACGTGCTCGCCCGCGCCCGAGCCTGGCTCCACCGGCTGCGGCTGAGCGCGTAGAGATCGCAACCGCTCTCGGGCGCGTTCAGGCGACGTCGGCGGCCGCGGGTGCCGGTTCGAGGTGGTACCGGTGGTAGCGGCCGTCTCGGCCGGCGCCGCGCCCGAAGTAGTGCCACTCGGGAAAGTTGAAGTCGGCCGTCACCGAACGAGGCATCAGCATCACGGCACGCAGGAACTCGTCGAGGTTCTCGACGGCGTAGAGGTTGACGTCGTGGCCCCACCGGTCGAGGTGGTCGAGCAGTAGCGCCATGGGACTCGTGTCCCAGGCGAGCGAGAACCGGTCGACGCCCCATGCCGCCATCTCGTCGAGCGCGGCCCGGGCCCGATCGGGCACAGCCACGATGGCGGGAGCGAGGACGTCGATCGGGCACTGCACGGTGGCCGCCGGCCATGCCCGCCGCAGGCGCCGGAAACCATCCTCCCGCAGCACGTCGATGCGCCCGTTGAACCACAGGTCGTGGCCGGGCACGCCACTGCGACCCACGAGCGCGAGGAGCTCGTCGGCGATGTCGCGCTGCTTGATGTCGAGCTTGATGCCCTTACCCTCGGCGAGGGCGACCCGGAGGAACTCGTCGACCGTGAGTGGTCGCGCCGGCCCATCGCCAGGCGCAAGGTCTGCCGTTCCCTCGAATGCGTCGTGGCGCAGTGCCAGCCGTCCCTCCGGGTCGCGCCGGACGTCGCACTCGCCCCACCGCACCGGCGAGGCGAGGAAGTGGCGCAGGTTGGCGCGGTCGTTGACGCCGTGCCATACCAGGTCCACGCGGTCGGGCAGGTCAGCCTCGCCGATGAGCGCCGGTAGGTCGTGGCGAGGGGCGGCCGGCGCGTCGGGCGCGGGCGAGAGGGCGCACCGCCACTCGTAGAGCGTCCGCTTGGCGGGGCAGGGCATCCATTCAGACATCGCTGCGCGCAAGGTAACGACCGACCGTGAACAGCCGGTGAGGCGCCGGTGTCGCCCCGGAGATCGGTGAACGAACGGATGTGGCGCCGAACCCGCGCCCGGGCGGATCAGGCGGCGCCGGCCCGGAGACGCTCGATCCAGTCCCAGGTGGCGTCGACTTGGCGGGCCAGGTCAGCGAGCGTGCCGCGGTTGTCGATCACGACATCGGCCCGCGCCCGGCGCTCCTCCCTGCTCGCCTGCCGTGACATGCGCGACCGGGCGTCCTCCTCGCGCATGCCGCGCTGCATGACCAGCCGCTCCACGGCGATGTCGGGGTCGACGTCGACGACGATCAGTCCCGCCAGCGCGTAGCCCCGGGTCGCCTCCACCAGCAGCGGCACGTCGAGCACCACCACCGCGTCGGTGGCCGAGAGCTCGTCCATCCGCCGGGAGACCTCGGCCCCCACCGCCGGGTGGACGATGGCGTTGAGGTCTCTCAGCGCCTGCGGATCGGCGAACACGATGTCGGCGACGGCGGCCCGGTCCAGCGTGGCGTCCGCGGCGACGATCCCCGACCCGAACCGCTCCACCATCGCGTCGAACACCGCCGTGCCTGGGCGCTGCTGATCCCGCACCACGGCGTCGGCGTCGACGACCACCGCACCCTTGGCCGCCAGCAGCGCCGACACCGTCGACTTCCCCGACCCGATGCCCCCGGTGAGCCCTACGACCAGCACGCTGGCGGACGTTACCGGCGGCTCAGGGTTGTGGCGTCTCGGCTTCGCCTTCGTCGCCACCGGGCTCGGCCGGAGCGGGCTCGGACTGGCCGGGCTGAGCCGGGGCGGGCGCAGCCTGGCTGGGCTCGGACTGGACGGGCCCGGCCGCCGCGACCTCCCCACCCGCCGCGGCCTCGCCGTCCGCGGCAGCGGCCTCGGCCGCCTCGGGGCTCTGCTCGTAGTACTCGGCCCAGGCCTCGTCGGCCTCGGGCGAGTGCTCGACGGAGGGGCCGATGTAGTTGCCCTGATCGTCGTACGCGTGCTCGCCGAAGTGCTCCTGGTATTCGGCGGCCACCACGCCGCCCTCGGCGGCCTGCTTGATCGACAGGCTGATCCGGCGTCGCTGTAGGTCGAGGTCGATGATCTTGACCCACAACTCCTCACCCGGGGTGACCACCTGCTCGGGCAGGTCGACGTGGTGGGCGGACATCTCGGAGATGTGCACCAGGCCCTCGATGCCGTCGCCGACCTGCACGAAGGCGCCGAACGGCACCAGCTTGGTGACCCGGCCGTAGACCAGCTCGCCGACGCGGTGGCTGGTGGCGAACTCCTGCCACGGGTCCTGCTGGGTGGCCTTCAGCGACAGGCTGATGCGCTCGCGGGACAGGTCGACGTCGAGCACCTGCACCTCGACCTCGTCGCCCACCGACACGACGGAGCCGGGGTGATCGACGTGCTTCCACGACAGCTCCGACACGTGGATGAGGCCGTCCATGCCGCCGAGGTCGACGAAGGCGCCGAAGTTCACGACGCTCGACACCACGCCCTTGCGCACCTCGCCAGGCTTGAGGTTGGCGAGGAAGTCCTCGCGCTGCTCGCGCTGGGTCTCCTCGAGCCAGGCCCGGCGGGACAGCACGACGTTGTTGCGGTTCTTGTCGAGCTCGATGATCTTGGCCTCGAGCGACTTGCCGACGTAGGGCTGCAGGTCGCGGACCCGGCGCAGCTCGACGAGCGATGCGGGCAGGAAGCCGCGCAGCCCGATGTCGAGGATCAGGCCGCCCTTGACGACCTCGATGACCGGGCCGGACACGACCCCGTCTTCCTCCTTGACGCGCTCGATGTCGCCCCAGGCGCGCTCGTACTGGGCCCGCTTCTTGGACAGGACCAGGCGGCCGTCCTTGTCTTCCTTGGTGAGCACAAGGGCCTCGACCTGGTCGCCCACGTGAACGACCTCGTTGGGGTCGACGTCGTTGCGGATCGACAGCTCGCGGCTGGGGATCACGCCCTCGGACTTGTAGCCGATGTCGAGCAGGACCTCGTCGCGGTCGACGCGCACCACCGTGCCGGTGACCATGGCGCCATCCTCGACGGTCACGAGGGTGGCATCGACGGCGTCGGCGAAGCTACCGCCGAGATCGTCGTCGATGATCTGGCGCGGGGTGTACCCCGACTCTGCGCTCACCTCGCCATCGGCGGTGGTCGCAGGGGCGGTGGAATCGGTCGTTTGGGCGTCGGACACGAACGGGTCGGCTTTCTTCGGGGGTCGGGATCGGCGGATTGCGGGTCCCGCTGGCGACGGGACAGCCACGAGGGCGCGCAGCACGGCGCGTTTGGGCGAGGGTAGCAGCCGGCCCCGGCGAACCGCTACGAGCGCGCAGCGACGAGCAGGAACTCGGGTGAGTCGATCGTCGGCGGATCGGCGGCATAGGCGCCCGGCGTCACTGACCAGATGGCCCGTACCTCGAGCCCGGCGCGTGTGGCCAGCAGCCGCAGCTCCCGCGGGGTGAAGCAGGTGGTCCACAGGTCTGCCGGCGCTGGCACCCCGCCCTCGTCGCGGACCTCCGTGCTCTCGTGGTTGACGCCGGCGTCGGCGTCGAAGCTGTCGCTGTCCTCGAGCCAGCGCACCTGGAAGTAAGCCGAGAATCCCGACACCGCGGCCACGCCCCCGCGACGGAGCGCGCGGGCGATGCCCGCGAGCACATCGCCGTCGGCGTCCAGCGGCGCAGCCGGCCCACCGGCCAGGCCGAAGGCGCCCTGGCACAGCGAGATGGCGGCATCGAACTCGCCGTCGAAGCGAAGGTCCCGGGCGTCGGCGCGCACGAAGCTGGCGCGGCGCGGGGCACCGGCGCAGGCGATGTCCACAAACCGCTGGCTGATGTCGACGCCCACGACGTCCATTCCCCGCTCGGCCAGGGCGTAGGCGTGGCGGCCCGGCCCACATCCGACGTCGAGGACCCGTTGACCCGGCCGCAGGTCGAGGGCGTCGACGAGGAACGCGATCTCCTGGGCGGTGCCCTTCGTGAAGGAGTAGCTGAGGTAGGCGGCGCCCAGGTGATCGGCAACCGGCTCGAACCAGTGGCCCCCTCCCGGTCTGTCAGCGCTCAGGCCCGATGCGTTACCCGACGACTGACAGAACGGCTCGTGCTCGTTGGTCACCCCTTGGCGTCCGCCCAGCTGGGCCCGAACGCCAGGTTGACCTCCAGCGGCACGCTGAGGTGCACCGCGCCCGTCATGGTGTCCACCACCACGTCGGCGGCCCGGTCGTGCTCGGCCGGAGGCACGTCGAGCAGCACCTCGTCGTGCACCTGGAGGATGAGCTGACTGTCCATCTGCGACTCCTCCAGCGCAGCGGTGAGCCGCACCAGCGCCACCTTGAAGATGTCGGCCGCCAAGCCCTGGATCCCGGCGTTCATCGCTTGCCGCTCACCCGCCTGCCTGATGCGGTAGTTGGGCGACGACAGCTCCGGGATCTGGCGCCGTCGGCCGAACAGCGTCTCCGTGTACCCCCGTTCCCGGGCTTCGGCCACCGTGCGCTCCATGTACTCCTTCACCGAGGGGAAGGCCTCGAAGTAGGCGGCGAGGATCAGCGCCGCCTCCTCGGTGGGGATGTTGAGCCGCTGTCCCAGCCCGTAGGCCTCCATGCCGTACGCGAGCCCGTACGAAACCATCTTGGCCTTGGACCGCTGGTCGATGGTCACGGCGCCCGGCTCGACGCCGAACACCCGCGACGCCGTCTCGGTGTGGATGTCCCGCCCCGAGCGGAAGCTCTCGATCAGCCCGGGGTCCTGGGCCAGGTGGGCGATGCAGCGCAGCTCGATCTGGTTGTAGTCGGCCACCAGCAGCTCACATCCCGGCGCCGGCACGAACGCCTTGCGGAACTCCCGCCCGATCTCGCTGCGGACGGGAATGTTGTGGAGGTTGGGCTGGTCCGACGACAGCCGGCCCGTGCGGGCGACCGTCTGGTTGAACGTGGCGTGGATCCGCCCGTCGGCCGCCACCTCGGCGAGGAGCCCGTCGCCGTAGGTCGAGCGCAGCTTCTCGACCTCCCGGTAGGCCAGCAGGTGCTCGATGATCGGGTGCTGCCCCGCCAGTTTCTCCAGCGACGAGGCATCGGTGGAGTAGCCCGTCTTGGTGCGCTTCTGCGGCGTCAACCCCAGCTTGTCGAACAGGATCTCCCTCAGCTGGGGAGTCGAGTTGACGTTGAACTCGCTGCCGCCGGCGTCGTCGTACACCTGCTTGCGCAGGCTGTCGACCTCGGCGTTCAGCCGGTCCCGCAGGCCCCTCAGCTCGTCGGCGTCGACGCCCACGCCGGCGTGCTCCATGTGGGCCAGCACCCGCACCAGCGGCACCTCGATCTCGTCGTTGAGGGCCCGCAGCGCCTGCTGGTCGAGCGCCTGCGTGAGCGGCTCGACCAGGCGGTCGACCGCCAGCGCGTAGCGGCCGGTGCGCAGCGCGGCTGACGCCGTCGAACCCTCGAGATCGAGCTGACCCTCGGGCGCGGCGCCGTCCGCCGGTAGCTCGGCGGAGGCGTAACGGCGCAGCACCTCGTCGAGCAGGTAGCGCGACTCGGCGGGATCGAGCAGGTAGGCGGCGATGGCGGTGTCGATCGCCAGGCAGCGCACGTCGACACCGACGTCGAGCAGCGATCGCATCATCGCCTTGGCCTGGTGGGCGGCGACCGGCCGGCCGCCCTCTGCCGGCAGTGCCACCAGCCGGGCCAGCTCGGCCCGCACCGCGTCGTTGGCCAGGACGCCGATGGGGATCCACGCGACCTCGCCGGCCGCCGGATCGGTCACGATCGCCAGCCCCTCGAGGGGCGTGCGGCCTTCGCTGCCCTCCCAGGCCGCCGCCACCGCCAGCGACGCACCGGCCGCCTCCTCCCGCAGCCGGGCCAGTAGCGCCAGGGCGTCGGGTGGCGACTCGACGATCGTCACCTCGGCCTCGAGCACCTCCGCCGGTGGCCGGCCCACGCCGAGGTCCTCGCCCAGCGCTTCGGTCAGTCGCTCGCCGAGGCTGTGGAACTCCAGGAAGTCGAACAGGTGCCGCACCTCGTCGACGTCCGGCGGGCGGCGGTCGAGCTCGTCGATGGTCACGCCGACGGGCGCGTCGCAGATGAGCTTCATCAGCTCGGCGTTCTGGCGGACGTGGTCCTCGTGCTCGGCCAGGCTGGTCCGCAGCTTGGGGGTCTGCTCGTCGAGGTGCTCGAAGATGCCGTCGATGCCGCCGTAGGTGGTGACCAACTTGGCGGCGGTCTTCTCTCCCACCCCGGGCACGCCCGGCAGGTTGTCCGAGGTGTCACCGCGCAGCGCCGCGTACTGGAGGTAGAGGGCGGGCGGCACGCCGGTCCGGTCCTCGATGCCGGCCTCGTCGTAGAGGACGTAGTCGGACACCCCCCGGCGGTTGTAGAGCACCTTGACGTGCGGGTCCTCGACGAGCTGGTAGACGTCACGGTCGCCGGTCACGACGACGACATCGAGGCCGGCGTCGCGGCCCTGGGTCGCGAGCGTGGCGATGATGTCGTCGGCCTCGTAGCCGGGCAGCTCGAGTACCCGGATCCCCAGGGTCTCTACCACCTGGCGCACCAGCCCGATCTGCTGGCGCAGGATGTCGGGCGCTGCCTGGCGGTTGGCCTTGTAGGTGTCGACCCGCTCATGGCGAAAGGTGGGCTCGGGTCGGTCGAACGCCACCGCCATGCGCCGATGGCCGTGGTCGCGCATGAGGTTGATCAGCATCGACGTGAACCCGAACACCGCGTTGGTGACCTGGCCCGAGGCGGTGGACAGGTCGGTGGGCAGAGCGAAGAAGGCGCGGTAGGTGAGGGAGTTCCCGTCGATCAGGATGAGGGGGTCGTCGGCCACGTGCCTAGTAGTACTCCGGCCCGACCCCCACCCGCCGCCCCTTGATGGCGTCGGTCTGGCGACCGACCGTGTCTCTCATGTCACTCCCCCGGCCTACTCCCCCGGCTTGATGTCGCCGTCGATGATGCGCTGGGCGATGGCCCGCATGGTGACGCGCTCCGACATGGCCCGGCGCTGGATGAAGCCGAATGCCTCGCTCTCCCCCATGCCCGACTCGTCCATGAGCTTGCCCTTGGCGCGGTCGACCACCTTGCGGGTCTCGAGCTGCTCCTCGAGACTCGCGGTCTGGTCGGCCAACGCCCGGATCTCCCGGAACCGCCCCAGCGCCACCTCGACCGCCGGCACCAGCTCGCTCCGCTCGAACGGCTTGACCAGATAGGCCAGGGCGCCGGCGTCGCGGGCCTGCTCGATGAGGTCGCGCTGGCTGAAGGCCGTGAGGATCAGCACCGCAGCCCGGCGCTCGCCGGCGATCTCCCGGGCGGCGGCCAAGCCGTCGAGGCCCGGCATCTTGATGTCGAGGATGGCGAGGTCGGGCTCGAGCTCACGGACAAGCTTGACCGCCTCGTCGCCGCGGCCGGTCTCGCCCACGACCTCGTAGCCCTCCTCCTCGAGGGTCTCCTTCAGGTCGAGGCGGATGATGGCCTCGTCCTCAGCGATGACGACGCGGGTAGCCAAGCTCGTTCCTTCTTTCGATCTGGTGTGTTCTAGCGCGACCGGGATTGTGCGAGCAGCCGATCGAGCAGCTCGTCCTGGTCACGCTCCAACTTGGCGATCTCGTCGAGCACCGCGGCGCGGTGCCGGCGCATGGCTTCGGCATGCCGCTCGGCCTGCCGATGGTCGACGTCGGCGACGGGGGTCTCGGACACCAGGGCCCGCAGCCGCGCGTCGTCGGCGGCATCGGCCAGATGCGCGAGCTGCTCAGCCGAGACCTCGAGCTCGGCACGCAGCTGCTGCAGCCGCCCGGCGACTTGGCTGAGGCGCCTCTCGACCAACGACTTGGGCATGAGGGCGAGTCTACGTTCTGGCGCCACGACCCCCGCTCGGGTCGCGGCGCGCACGGTGCGTGGCGTAATCCAGGCGGAATCACAGGCCCGGCCTGGTTGACTGCCGTGGGTGCGTCGCCTGTTCGTGCTGGCCTTCATCTGGGGCTGGTCGTTCCTGTTCATCAAGGTGGCGGGCGAGGGCCTGACCCCCACGACCGTGGCGTGGGCGAGGATCGCCCTGGGCGCGGCGGTGCTCTACGCGGTCCTCCGCGGTCAGCGGCGCCGGGTGCCGGTCGACCGGGTCTCGCTCCGGCACTACGCGGTGGTGACGCTCGCCGGCAACATCGTGCCGTTCACGTTGCTGGCGTGGGGCGAGCAGCACATCACCTCGGCGTTGACCGCGGTGCTCAACGCCTCGACGCCGCTGTTCACCGCGGCGTTCGCCGCCATCGGGCTGAGTGAACGGCTGCGGCCGGTACAGATCGCTGGCCTGGCCCTGGGGATCGTCGGCGTAGCGGTGGCCGCCGGCGTGGGTGCCGCCGACCTCGAGGGATCGTCGACCGCCGGCGCCCTGGCGGCGATCTTCGCCGGCGCCGGGTACGGCATCGCCTTCGTCTACATGCGCCGTCACCTGGTGTCGTACCCGCCCATCGTCGCGGCCACCGGCCAGCTCGCCACGGGGACGGTGCTGCTGTTCCCGGTGGCGGCGGCCACGTCGGCGGCCGGTGGCGTGTCGCTCACGCCCACGCGGGTGGCGTCGATCCTGCTGCTCGGCGTCCTGGGCACCGGCGTCGCCTACGTCCTCAACTACCGGATCATCGCCGACATCGGCGCCACCAAGGCCTCGCTCGTCACCTACATCATCCCGGTGGTGGCGGTCGTTGTCGGCATCCTGGTGCTGGACGAGCCGTTCGAGGCGCGGTTGCTGGTCGGCGGCGCGTTGACCGTCGCCGGGATCGCCGCCGTCAACCACAAACCCCGGGTTCGCGTGGCGGAACCGAGCGTCCTCAGCCCCTGAACCGGTGGGCACGACACGGGTACCGTGCGCGGGGCATGGCCAGCGACCGGTGGGGCATCGACGACGGTTACTGGGACGCCTCGGGACAATGGCACACAACCTCCCCGGAGACCGTCGCCGCCCTGCGCGAGGCCATGGGTGCGGGCGACCCTGCGGACACGCCGCCGTCGGACGGTCCCACCGTCTGGGTGGTGCACGCCGGCCGGCCCGAGCCCCTGCTCGGTCCCTGCGAGCTGGCCCTGGAGGATGGCAGCGAGCTGCGGGTCGAGGGTGAGCTACCGCCCGACCTGCCCATCGGCTACCACGAGCTGCGTCCCCTCGACGGCGGCCCCGCGACCCGCCTGATCGTCACTCCCGGCCGCTGCCACCTGCCGGACGAACTGCGAACGTGGCTGCTCACGGTCCAGCTCCCCGGCTGCCGATCCGCCGGGAGCTGGGGCATCGGCGACCTCGCCGACCTGCGATCCATCGGCGCCTGGGCCGCCGAGCGAGGTGCCGGAATGCTAGGCGTCAACCCGATGCACGCACGCCAGCTCGTCGAGCGGGTGGAGGCCAGTCCGTACTTCCCGTCGAGCCGTCGCTGGTCCGACGCGCTGCTGCTGCGCATCGAGGAGCTGCCCGGCGCTGGCGACGCCACGGTCGAGGCCCTGGGCGCGGAGGCCCGGCAGTTGAACGCCGCGCCCGTGCTCGACCGGGACGCAGCCTGGGCGCTCAAGCGGCGTGCACTCGATCATCTGTGGACGGCGCTCGGTCCCGACCTGCGATTCGAGCGGTGGCGGGAGCAGATGGGCAGCGAGCTGGAGACGTATGCCCGGTTCTGCGCCCTGGCCGAGCACCACGGGTCGGGCTGGAGCGCATGGCCGACCGAGCATCGGCACCCGTCCGGGGCCGGCGTGGCCTCCTTCGCCGCCGACCGCGCCGACCGCGTGGCGTTCTGGGCCTGGGTGCAGTTCCTGGTCGACGAGCAGCTCCGGCGCGCCGAGGAACCCGTGGCGCTGCTCACGGACCTGGCGGTGGGCGTGGATCCCGACGGGGCCGACGCCTGGTGCCTGCAGGACCTGCTGGCGCTCGGGGTGCGGGTGGGGGCGCCGCCCGACGAGTTCAACCCGGCGGGCCAGGACTGGGGCCTGCCGCCGTTCGTGCCCCACGCCCTCCCCGGCGTCGCGTACGAGCCGTTGGCGTCGCTCTGGCGGGCGGCGATGGGACACGGCGGCGGGCTGCGCATCGATCATGTGATGGGCCTGTTCCGGCTGTTCTGGCTGCCGCCGGGCGGCGGGCCCACCGACGGCGCCTACGTGCGTTACCCGGCCGACGAGCTACTGGCCGTGCTGGCCATCGAGAGCGTGCGTTCGGGGGCCGTGGTCGTCGGCGAGGACCTGGGCACCGTCGAGGAGGGCGTGCGCGACCGGTTGCACGCCGCCGGCGTGCTGTCGTACCGACTCGTCTGGTTCGAGGAGGCCACGCCTGAGCACTACCCAGCCCAGGCCCTGGGCGCGGTCACCACCCACGACCTGCCGACGATCGCCGGCGTGTGGTCGGGCGAGGATGCGGCCGACCAGCGGGCCGCAGGCGTCGAGCCGGACGAAGCTGCGCTCGGGCGGCTGCGCGACAAGCTCGTGGCGCTGAGCGGGCTCGACGTGGACGCGCCTGTCGACGACGTGATCGTCGCCGTGCACCAGAGGTTGTCGGCGGCCCCGTGCGCGCTCGTCGCCGCCACTCTCGAGGACGCCTTGGGGCTCCGTCGGCGCCCCAACCTGCCCGGCACGACCGACGAACGCCCCAACTGGTCGCTCGGCCTCCCGATGGCGCTCGAGGAGGTGCTGGACGACCCGCTCGTGGTCCGGGTGGCGTCGGCCCTGCGGCGTTGGAGGCCCAGCGGATAGGACGTTCCGCAGGCACCCCGCGTGGGAATTGGTTGCCGGGTCGCAGCACAACAGCTGGGCCTCCCAGCAGCGCTGGCCACCGAGAGCCAGGATGACGTGCCTATCCGCGCACGTTCGAGGGCTACTCTGTCCGTGTGAGAGCGCTCTCACACTCCTTGCCGCAGACACGACCCGCCGCCCGGCCCCTTGCCGGTGTCCGCCGGTTCCCCGACGGGTTCCTGTGGGGCGCCGGGACGTCCGCCTACCAGATCGAGGGCGGCATCGACCTCGACGGCCGTCGACCGTCGATCTGGGACACGTTCGCGGCTGCCGGCCACGCCGGCGGCGACACGGGCGACCCGGGGGCCGACCACAGGCACCGGATGGTCGACGACGTCGCCCTGATCGCCGAGCTAGGACTGCCGGCCTACAGGTTCTCTATCGCCTGGCCCCGGGTGCAGCCCCAGGGCACCGGCGCCGTCAGCCAGCCGGGCCTCGACTTCTATCGCGCTCTGGTGGACGAGCTCCTCGCTCGCGGCGTGGAGCCCATCGTCACCCTGTACCACTGGGACCTCCCCCAGGCCCTCGAGGACGCCGGCGGGTGGCCGTCCCGTGACACCGCCGGCCGGTTCGCCGACTACGCCGCCGCCGTGGCCGATGCCCTCGGCGATCGGGTTCGGCGCTGGACCACGATCAACGAGCCCTGGTGCGCGGCCATGCTCGGCTACGCCGCCGGCATCCACGCCCCCGGCCGCACCGAACCGGGCGCTGCCGTGGCCGCCGCCCACCACCTGCTGCTGGGTCATGGGCTGGCCATGGACGTGTTGCGAGCCCGCGTGTCCGGGCCGGGACCCGATGCGGACGCAGGCCCGGAGGTCGGCATCACGCTCAACCCCTACCCGGTCGTTCCCGCCGCTGCCGCTTCTGAGACCACCGACGCCGACCGCGACGCCGTGCGGCGGATCGACGGCATCGCCAACCGCCTGTGGTGCGACGCTGTGCTGCGGGGCGCCTACCCCGACGACGTGCTCGAGGACCTGGCGTCGGTGAGCGATCTCGCCCACATCCGCGATGGTGACATGACCCAGATCGGCCGCCCCGTCGACGCACTGGGGCTGAACTACTACCGCCGCTACCACGTGCGTCACGATCCCGCTGCGTCGGCGCCGCCGTCGCCGTGGCCGGGTTCGCCGGATGTCGGGTTCGCCGATCCGGCATGCACGCCGACGTCCAACGGCTGGGCGGTGGAGCCCGACGGGCTGTTCGACGCCCTGATGCGGTTGGCCACCGACTACGACCCGCCGCCGCTGTATGTCCACGAGAGCGGGGGCGCCTTTGCGGACGTGCCGGGCGACGACTGCCGGGTGCACGACGCCGACCGCTGCGCCTACCTCGACGCCCACGTGCGGGCCTGCCACGACGCCATCGCCGCCGGCGTCGACCTGCGCGGGTTCTTCGTGTGGTCGCTGCTCGACAACTTCGAGTGGGCGGAGGGCTACGCCCAGCGCTTCGGCATCGTGCGCGTGGACTTCGCCACCCAGCGCCGCACCCCGAAGGCCAGCGCCCTGTGGTTCCGGGACGTCATCGCCGCCAACGGCCTGTCCGGGGCGTGACCGGTTGGCGCGGCCGTCCGACGCCCGGTGCACGTTGGAGGACGTTGCGGCCCGTTCCGGCGTCTCGCGGGCCACGGTGTCGCGGGTCGTCAATGGCAGCACCCGGGTGTCGGACGGTGCCCGAGCGGCCGTCGAGCAGGCCATCGAGCAGCTCGGGTACGCGCCCAACCGGGCTGCGCGCAGCCTCGCCGCCCACCACAGCTACACCGTCGCCCTGGTGGTCTCCGAGCCCAGCACCCGGTTGTTCGGCGATCCCTTCTTCGCGGCAACGATCCGAGGGGTCGCCGCCGCGTTGGCCGGCTCCCGCTACCAGCTCATCCTGTTGATGGTCCAGGACGAGTCGGAGCGGGCGGGCGTCGAGCGCCTCGTGTTGCGGGGCAACACCGACGGCGTGCTGCTGCTGTCCACCCGTCATGACGACCCCCTGCCCGGCCGTCTCGCCGCCGGCAGCATCGCCTGCGTCGTCGCCGGGCACCCGCGCCAGCTCGCAGGCGCGCCGGCCATCGGCTTCGTGGACGCCGACAACGTGGGCGGAGCACGCCGCGCCTGCGCCCACCTGATCCGCCGCGGCTGTCGAACGATCGCCACCGTCGCCGGTCCGCCGGACATGACCCCCGGCGCGGACCGGCTCACGGGCTGGCGCCAGGCCCTCACCGGG
This sequence comes from Acidimicrobiales bacterium, assembly GCA_035697145.1. Taxonomy (GTDB): domain Bacteria; phylum Actinomycetota; class Acidimicrobiia; order Acidimicrobiales; family VFJN01; genus DASQUK01. The sequence goes on along the minus strand of DASSDL010000233.1, from coordinate 926 downwards.
GCCGGGCGCCCCGCCGCGCCATCGTTGGTGACCGAGGGGGACTTCACCCGCGCCGGCGGCGCCCTCGCCACCAGGGAGCTGCTCGGGCGGCATCCGGAGACCGATGGCATCTTCGTCGCCTCCGACCTCATGGCCATGGGAACGCTCGACGCGCTGCGGTCGCTGGGACGTCGGGTCCCCGACGATGTGGCGGTGGTCGGGTTCGACGACAGCGAGCTGGCCCGGGACACCGATCCACCCCTCACGACCGTGCGCCAGCCCATCGAGGCGCTGGGGGGCGAGATGGGGCGGCTGCTGCTCGATCAGCTCGACGGCGACGCCTCGCCGCGGGGCATCACCCTCGAGACCGAGCTGGTGGTGCGCCGCTCGGCGTGAGATCGCCCGGCTCCGGCCGGAGCCGCGGCCGCACGACGTCGACCGTGCCCTTGGCCGCGTACGGGTCCTCCCCGGCGACGAGCACGACGTCGCGGTGGTCCAGCGTGCCCATGGGCTCGCCGTCGCGCGGGGGAAACCATGGCAGCAGCGATTCGGCGCTCATGTAGTGGTTCACCAACGCCCGCCGCAGTCGCGCGCTCCGGTTGGGGAGCGAGCGGTGCAGCAGGTACCCGTCGAAGATCAACGCCGCGCCGGCGGGCAGCTCGACGGGTATCGCCTCGTCGGCATCGTGCGGGAACCCGTGCGCCTCGGGGGTGCCGTCGAAGCGAGGGTCGGCCCGGTGGCGTGTCAGGTACACCACGCCCCGCCGGTGCGACCCGGGGATCACCCACAGGCAGCCGTTGTCGATGGTGGCATCGTCGAGCGCCAGCCAGACGGCGGTCAACGACCGGTCCCGCGTGGGGATGTGTGACTCGTCTTGGTGCCACGCCTGGCCCGGCTTTCCTGCCGCCTTGACGAAGAGCATCGACTGCATGAGCTTCACGTTGGGG
>DASSDL010000232.1:0-25692 GCA_035697145.1 Acidimicrobiales bacterium | reverse complement strand
CAGCTCGGGCACCCGCCGCAGGCTGAGCACGCCGGCCGGGCGGCGCTGCCCGTAGTTCACGGCCACCATCAGGTCGGTGCCGCCCGCCAGCACCGTGAGCGACGGGTCGGCGGCCAGGGCGGCGACGGCGTCGTCGAGTCGGGTGGGGGCGAGGACGGTCACGGACGCCGATTCTGGCCAGTTTCCGGGCTCGGGGCCACTGAGCGGTGTGCTGACCAGCATCTTTGCATGTTGGTTGGCAACGGAATGTCCATTGTCAGCCACACCGGGAAAGTTTGGCGTTCGGTGAATTCCGTCAGGGCGTCACTCGAGACGTGGTCGCGGCGATTACGGCGGCGGATTCATGGATCGAGAAACCGGGAGGGCGAAGCAGATGGACCAACCCAGTCGCCGACGGCACGCGCTCGTCGGTCTGGCCTCGATGGTGGCGGGAGCCGTCATCCTCGTCGCCGCGCCTGTCGGCAACGCGGGAGCAACCGCACAACAGGAACCACCAACTCCATCGAGTTCCGTCGTCGAGGGCGACAACCCGGATTGCGGCGACCTCGGTGACTTCGCGTTTGAGTTCAAGATCGACGATATTCAGGAGCTGCCGGACGAGGGCCTTTATCCCCCCGACGGCCCCGACCCCGCAACCGGCTTCCAGGTGGAGATCTCTGACGTCCACGTGGAGGGTGGCACGGCGTTCTTCAGCTTTGAGTCGAACATCGCGGTGTCGGCCGTCTTCGTGAAGGCTGGTCCGGGCGGGATCCTCTACACCTTTGAGCCGCCGTCGACGGTCGGCATCGATCTTGCGTCGCCGAAGGACTCCATCAGCCACATCTCCTTCTGCTGGAACGCCCCTCCGCCGACGACGACCACGACCACGACGACCACCACGACGGCGCCACCGTCCACGTCCACGACATTGGGCGAGTCCACCACCACGACCGCGATAGCTGCCGTCACCACCACGACACCGTCGGGTGAGCTTCCCCGAACGGGCAGCACGGCCGGGCCGATGCTGGGAATCGGTGCCGCGCTGCTCGTGGGCGGTGCCGCGTTGGTCGGGTACGCGCGCCGCTTCCTGGCCTCGTAGTCACCGGCCGGGCTCGATCTGGCACAGCCAAGCAGACCCGTCAGCTGGCGGATCTGCTTGGCTGTGACGCGTGCTGCTGCGCGGTGGAACGGTCGTCGACGTCGACGGTGAGCGCGTAGCCGACGTTCTCGTCGGCGCCGACGGCCGCATCGCCGCCGTGGGACCGGACCTCCCGCCGGGGCCGGGGCACGACCCCGGCGCCGGGGTCGTCGACGTCTCGGGACGACTGGTGGTGCCGGGAGGCATCGACGCCCACACCCACCTGCACCTGCCGGTCGGGGCGGTGCACGTGTCCGACGACTTCGCCAGCGGCACGGTGGCGGCCGCCGTGGGGGGCACCACCACCGTCATCGACTACGTCACCGCCTACCGTGGCGAGGATCCGCTCGCCGCGCTGGGCACGTGGCGTGGTCTCGCCGAACCGGCCGCCGTCGACTACGGGCTGCACATGACGTTCACCGAGGCGGTGGGCGAGGGGGTGGTCGCCGACTGCGTCGAGCGGGGCGTCACCAGCTTCAAGCTCTACCTGGCCTACCCCCAGCTGCTGCAGGTCGACGACGACGTCGTGTTCGACGTGCTCCGCGCCGCCGCCCGCCACGGCGGGCTCGTCACCGTGCACTGCGAGAACGGCGGCGCCATCGAGGCGCTACGGCGCCAGGCACTGGCCGAGGGTCGCACCGGCGTGCTCGAGCACGCCGCCACCCGGCCGGCGGTGCTGGAGGCCGAGGCCGTGCACCGGGTGGGGCGGTTGGCGGAGGCCGCCGCGGCCCGCGTGTACGTGGTGCACCTGTCGTCCGCCCCGGGGCTGGCCGAGGTGCGGGCGGCCCAGGAACGGGGCGTGGAGTTGCAGGCCGAGACCTGCCCGCAGTACCTGCACCTCGACGCGGCCGTGCTGGAGGGGCCGGGGGGCGAGAACTTCGTCTGCACGCCGCCGCTGCGCGACCCGTGGCACCGCGAGGAGTTGTGGGAGGGGCTGGCCCGGGGCTGGGTCCAAACGGTGGCCACGGATCACTGCCCGTTCTGGGCGGCCGATCGGCGCCGCGGGACGGCGCGGCGCGACGGCGGCTTCGCCGACTTCACCGAGATCCCCGGCGGTCTGCCCGGCATCGAGACCCGCCTGACCCTGGTTTGGCAGGGCGTCCGGGCGGGGCGGATCAGCGTCGCCGACTGGGTGCGGCTCTGCGCCGAGGCGCCAGCCACCACGTTCGGTCTGTTCCCGCGCAAGGGTTGCCTCCGCCCCGGCAGCGACGCCGACGTGGTGGTCTGGGACCCGGAGCGGCCGCAGGCGCTCGATGCCGCCGCACTGCACATGCGGACGGACCATTCGCCCTACGAGGGCCGGGTGGTCCGGGGCTGGCCCGAGCTGGTGCTTTCCCGGGGACGGGTCGTGGCCCGGAGCGGTGAGTTCTGCGGCGAACCGGGCTGGGGCCAATACCTCGAGCGGGGTGCGCCCGAGATCAGTCAGGGGTCATAGGTCGAGGCCCTGGAGCCGGGCGGCGGCGGCCCGGTGGCGGCGCAGCATGTCGTCCAATCCGTCGACACGGAGCTCGCCGTCCTCGACCACGGGCCGGCCACCGATGAGCGTGTGGTGCGCCTGCGTCGGTCCGCAGCGCAGCAGCGCCTCCACCGGATCGGTGAGCGCACCCGCGAACGTCAGCCCGCCGAGCTTCCACGCCACCAGGTCGGCGCACGACCCCGGGGCCAGCACGCCCAGCTCGCCCAGCCGGCCGAGGCACGCCGCCGAGCCGCGGGTCGCGAGCTCCAGGGCGTCGTGGGCCGTGAACGCCGTTGGCCCGCTCCGCTGCCGCCCGAGCAGCAGGGCCCCCCTGGCCTCCAGCCACAGGGACGCGCAGTCGGTGGACGCCGACCCGTCGCAGCCCAGCCCCACCGGGACGCCGGCCGCCCGGTAGTCGGTCACCGGGGCGATGCCGCCACCCCCGATCATCATGTTGGAGCTGGGGCAGTGCGCCACTCCCGTGCCCCAGTCCCCCATGCGGGTGATCTCGGCCTCGTTGGGGTAGATGCAGTGGGCCACCCACGAGCGCGCCGATCCCCAACCGACGTCGTCGAACAGCTCGATGGGCCGGCAGCCGTAGGTCTCGAGGCAGAAGGCATCCTCGTCGGGGTCTTCGGCCAGGTGCGTGTGCAAGCGCACGTCCAGCCGCTCCGCCAGCTCGGCCGTGCGGCGCATCAGGTCGGCGGTGACCGAGAACGGCGAGCACGGCGCCAGCGCGATGCGCACCATCGCGCCCGGCGTCGGGTCGTGGTGGGCGGCGACTGCCTCCTCGGACTCGGCCAGGATCGTGTCGTCGTCCTGCACCACCGAGTCCGGCGGCAGGCCGCCATCCTTCTCCGACAGCGACATCGAGCCCCTGGTGGGGTGGAAGCGCATGCCCAGGTCCCGGGCCGCGGCGATCTCCGCACCGAGCAGGTCGCCCGCCCCGGCCGGGTGCACGTAGAGGTGATCGGTCGACGTGGTGCAGCCGCCGACTGCCAGCTCTGCCAGCCCGACCCAGGCCGACACGTACGCCGCCTCCTCGTCGAGACGCGCCCAGCGCGGGTAGAGCGTGGTGAGCCAGTCGAACAGCGAGCTGCTGGTGGCGGGCAGATAGGCGCGGGTGAGGTTCTGGTAGATGTGGTGATGCGTGTTGACGAGGCCGGGCGTGATCAGGCAGCCATCGGCCCGCAGCACACGCGTCGCGTCGGGCGCCGGGTCCGACCCGTTGCCGACGGCCACCACGAATCCGCCGTTGCAGGCCACCCAGCCGCCGGCTAGCTCGCGCCGGGCGTCGTCCATCGTGGCCACCACGTCGGCACCTGCGACGAGCAGGTCGACCGGGTCCAGGTCCGATTCGGGCGCGTCGACGGTCACGAGGGCGACCATACAGCGGCATGCCGGACGGCCCGAGGGGTAGCAGCTATGGCTGCGCTCCGGCCTCCACGTCACGGGCCAGCTGCAGCGAGACTCGCGTGGCGCCGGCAGCGACGGCGGCCCGCACGACGGCGTCGACGGTGTCGAGCACCCGGGCGTCGTCGCCCGACACCGACGTGCCGAACGGGCCCACCTCGACGGCCAGGCCCGAGCGCCGGGCGGCGTCGATCGCCGCCCGCACGTGGGGCCCGGGCTCGCCCGCCACGAACGGCTCGACGGTGAACTCCACGGTCAGCGCCATCGTGATCAGCGCCCCTCGGCGTTCAGGTAGTTGTAGACGGTGAAGCGGCTCACTCCGAGGGCATCGGCCACCTCCTCCACCGACCGGCGCAACTGGAACGCGCCCCGCTCGTCGAGCAGCCGGACCGCCCGCTGCTTGTCCACCCGCGACAGCGTGGCCATCGCCGCCCCGAGCTCGGACTCCACGGCGGCGATCATGCGATCGAGGGCCCCGCGCACGCCCGGGAGCCGCAGGCCGCCCACGAGCCGGTCCTCCCACCGCAGCGGGATGTCGCCCGCCGTCAGGCGCGATACCGGCACGAGGGTGGCGCCGAGGGCGTCGGCGACGGGCTCCAGTGCGGAGAGCAGCGGGTGACGCGGGGGCACTGGCGGGAGGATATGGCCTCGACCTCTCGTCGAGGCCCTACGCGGGTCAGCGCGGCGGCCATAGGTCGGGGTCGGGGGAGAAACCGTCCCAGCCCGCGGCTGGTTCGTCGCCCTGGCCGGCGCCCGCCGGCCGGACAGGGGGTTGCGTCGCGACCGGCGCCCGCCGGCCCACGGTGTCCCGGCCGCGAGCTTGTCGGTGGCCATGGCCGTCGTCGACCCTCTGGGCGTCGCCGTCTCCCATCACGAGAGCCGCGAGGCCGGTCGTGATCGGTACCGAGGCCACCAGTCCGATCGAGCCCACCAACATCCGCACGATCTCGACGGCGATCAACTCGCCCGTGAGCAGCCGGTCCACCGGCTGGTCGCCCTGCGCGAAGAACAGCAGCAGCGGCAGCGAGGCGCCGGCGTACGCGAGCACCAGGGTGTTGACGGTCGACGCCACGTGATCCCGGCCGACACGCATCGCCTCGCCATAGAGGAGCCGCCAGGACAGGCCGGGGTTGGCCCGACGTAGTGCGGCGACGATCGACACCTGGCTGACCGTCACGTCGTCCAACACGCCGAGCGCGCCGACCACGATCCCGGCCACCAGGAGGCCCCGCAGGTCGAGGGCCTCGGCCGTGACCCGCAGCACCTGGGCGGTCTGGTCGCCGACGAGGCCGGTGAGATGGGTCGCGCTCACCACCACGACGGCCAGCAAGCTGGTGATGGCCAGGCTCACCAGCGTGCCGGCGAGGGCAACGGTGGTGCCCAGCTTGAGCCCGTGCGCCAGGTAGAGCGCCGCGAAGGCGATCGCCACGGTGCCCGCCAGCGCCACCGGCAGCGCCGGCGAGTCCCGCAGCAGCGCCGGCACCACGAACGCCACCAACACCGCACCGCTGGCCGCCAGGCCCAGCAGGGCCCGGACGCCCTGGAAGCGGCCGAACAGGATCACGACCACCACGAAGGCAGCGACCAGCCACAGCAGCGGCATGCGGCGCTGGAAGTCGGAGAACGAGTAGCGGAACTCGGGGGGGCTGGTGGCCACGTCGAGCAGGACGACCTCGTCGCCCTCCTGCAGCTCCGGCACGTTGAACTCCGTCGAGCGCACCTGGAACTCGATCTCGTCACCGTCGTCGGGCCCGGACGTGAGGCGGGCGCTGACGACCTGGCAGGACGTCGTGGAGCCGGTCTCGAAGTCGTCGCAGGTCTGGGTGTCGATGCCGGTCAGAGTGGCGTCGACGTAGGTGTTTGGCTGGGGCGGCAGCTCGGGTGCGTCGCCCCTCGGCCAGTAGGCCACGAAGCCCAGCACCGCGAGCGCACCGGCAACCACGACGCCAACGGTCAGCGAGCGCGCCGCACGGCCCTGTGTGCGTTGGTCCCCCATGGCCATCCGTCCGACAGTACCGATCGGCATCCCCGTCCCGCGCGCACGGCCGCCCTACGCTCCCGCGAACGTCGTCAGGGGTGGATGGACGGAGGCGCAGATGGATCTCTCCCGCGAGCTGATCGCCGAGTTCCTCGGAACCCTGTGGCTGGTCCTGGGCGGGGTTGGCAGCGCGGTGCTGGCGGCCAACTTCATGCCCGACACCAACCTCGGCATCGGCCTCGTCGGCGTGTCGCTGGCCTTCGGTCTGACGGTGGTCACCGGGGCCTACGCGCTGGGCCACATCAGCGGTGGCCACTTCAACCCGGCCATCACCCTCGGCGTCCTCACCGCGCGGCGCATCGACGGCCGCCAGGCGGTGATCTACATCGTTGCCCAGGTCATCGGTGCCATAGTGGCCGCGGCCCTCGTCGTCGTCATCGCCAACGGCGTCGACGGCTTCAGCGTCGACGAGAGCGGCCTGGGCGCCAACGGGTTCGCCGACCACTCACCCGGTCTCTACAACTGGGGCGCGTGCTTCCTCACCGAGGTGGTGATGACGTTCTTCTTCGTGCTGGTCGTCCTCGGGGTGACCGGCCGGGATGCGCTGAGGAGCTTCGCCCCGCTGGCGATCGGCCTGGCGCTCACGCTGGTCCACCTCATCAGCATCCCGGTCACCAACACGTCGGTGAACCCGGCCCGCTCGACCGGACCGGCGGTCTTCGTGGGCGACTGGGCGCTCACGCAGCTGTGGATGTTCTGGGTTGCGCCCATCGTCGGCGCCGTGCTCGCGGGCCTGGTCCACTACTACGTGATCGAGGAGCGCGCCGAGACCGAGGTCGGCTACGGCGAGGCGGTGCCCGGTCCGGCCCCCGGGGCCTGACTCCTGCGCGACCACGCTCCGACGCGGTCGCGCAGCACCCTCAGGCTGATGGTGGCGGCGCCGAGCACGGTGTCATGGAAGGCCTTGACGTCGAAGGCCGAGCCCAGTGCCCTCCGGGCGCCGTCGCGCAGGCGGAGGATCTCGCGCTGGCCCACCTTGTACGCCAGCGCCTGCCCGGGCATGCCGATGTAGCGGTCCACCTCGACGACGATCTCCTCGCGACTCACCGGTGCGTTGGCGTTCATGAAGTCGATGGCCTGCTGGCGGGTCCAGCCCATGGCGTGCAGCCCCGTGTCGACGACCAGCCGGCAGGCACGCCACGAGTCGCTGGCCAGCATGCCGAGCCGGTCGAGGTCGCTCTGGTAGAGGCCCATCTCGTCGGCCAGTCGCTCGGTGTAGAGCGCCCAGCCCTCCACGAACGCGGTCTGGCCCCACGACAGCCGGCGGAACGCGGGGAGGTCGGTGCGCTCCGAAGCGATGGCGAGCTGGAGGTGATGTCCGGGGATGGCCTCGTGGTAGGCGATCGACGCGGTCTCGGCCCGGCCGCGCTTGGTCGGCTCGTGCAGGTTCACGAAGTACTCACCGGGACGGCTGCCGTCGGGCGCCGGGGGCGAGTAGTAGGCCGCGGGGGAGTCGGCCGCCAGGTACTCCGGCACCGGCTTCAGCACGCACGCCGCCTGCGGGAGGATGCCGAACCAGTCGCCCATGGCCGCTCGCGCCGCCTCGAGGCACTCGGTGGCATGGCTCATGATCTGGTCGGCGTCGCCGTAGCGCAGACCCGGGTCGTCGAGCAGGCGCCCGAAGATCTCGGGCAGCTCGCTGGTGCCGAACTCGCGGCCGCCCACCTCGGCGTACTCGCTCGGCAGCGCCTCGGTGGCCTCGGCCATGCCGATGGCGTGCAGCTCGTCGGGCGCGAGCGGCAGCCCGGTGTGGAGCTCGATGAGCGCCTGGTACAGCTCGGCGCCGTCGTCGAGCCACCGGAGGCCGGGGCGGTCGTCGGGGCGGGCGGCCGGCAGAAGCTCGTCGCGCAGCGCGTCCCGGTAACGGGCGAAGGCCGGGCGCAGGTCGTCGCGCACGATGTCCGTGAGCTGGCCGCGCCAGACCTCGAGGCCCTCCCAGCCCTCGGGTCCGGCAAGGTTGGCGAACGGATCGGACTCCAGGGGCGACGCCAGGTAGCCGTCCACCTGGTTGATGGATCGCTCGACGTTGATGCGGGCGGGCGTGCGCCCGGCGGCCAGACCCTCCCGGTAGCGCTCGCTGGCCTGGTCGAGCATCCGCCCGAACTGGCGCGCCCGTTCGAGTGCCATGGTGGCGTGCTCGGGCTCGGGCGCCTGCAGCTGGGAGGCCGTGATCAGCAGGTCGGCATGGATCCCCTGCATCTGGTCGGACGTCAGCTCGGCGAGCCGGAGGTCGATGGCCCGCACGGTGTCGTCGAGCTCCTGGACCAGCAGGTCGCGGGACGCGCGATCGGTCTCGTCGAGCTCGCCGTTGTCACCGTCGACGGCGTCGGCGCGCTCGCGCAGGCCGACCCACACCGATCGCAGTCGACGCTCCTCCTCGGCGGACAGGTCGTCGGCACGGTCGTCGTAGCGGTGATCGCCGAGGAACGAGGCGAACAGCGGGCTGGCCTCGAGCCTGGCCTCCCAGTACTCGTCGGCGATGGCGCGGATGGTGTCGGTCACCCGCCCATGCTGCCCGACGAGGGCCGATCAGTTGGGCGCGATTTGGCGCAGGACGTCGACGGTGTGCTCGGCGTCGCCGTCGAGGACCCGGCGGGGGTGGCGGCCGTCGACGTAGCCCAGGAACGGCGGGTAGACGTTGTAGCCCAGCAGCTCCTGGAGGCGTTCCGGCAGGTCGCGCACCGTCTCCGGCGGCACCGCGACCAGCTGCGTCTCCTGCGGCCGTAGCCACGAGACGACGTACTCCAGGAGCAGGCCGGGGCGGGGCGTGTCGGTGGTGTTGGCGCCCCCGCCGTGGACCAGCCCGCCGAGGTACACCAGCATCGAGCCCGCCGGCATGGTGGCGTGCACCACCTCCCGCGCGTCGGGACGGCGGTCGGGGTCCCAACGGTGGCTGCCCGGGATCAGGCGCGTGGCGCCGTTCGCCTCGCTGAAGTCGCACAGCGCCCACATGCTGTTGACGACCACGGGGCCGTGGGGCCGCGGCAAGGGGTAGATGTCCTCGTCGCGGTGGAGGATCTGGGCCTCCTCGCCGGGTCCGATCTGCAGCGCCACCGGCGCCGAGAACTGGTAGTGCTCGCCGAGGGCGTGGTCGAGCGCACCGAGCAGCAGCGGGTGGACCGCGAGGTCGTCGAACGCCCGCGTCTTGGCGAACACGGCGTAGACGCGCTGGGTGTGGAAGCCCTCGAAGAAGTTCCGGCCGGTGGGCGTGCCGGCGAAGAGGTCGGCGAGGGCGGCCCGCCGCGCCTGGACGTCATCTGGCGACAACACGCCCTCCACGAGCGCGTAGCCGTAGCCGTCGAGCGACGCGGCCAGGTCGTCGGCGGTGGCATCGGGCCCGAGGCGCAGCAACGTCACGACCAGGACGGTAGCCCCACTGTTCACGCCCAGCTCAGGCACCGGCCACGGTCGGCGTCTACCCTCGTGACAGGGAGGCCGAGGTGACCATCCGCGCGGAGCCGCACGACATCAACTCGGGGCTGATGTCGCCGTTGCGGTCGCACGTCATCGTGCTCTTCGGGGCGACGGGGGACCTGGCGCGTCGCAAGCTCCTGCCGGGTCTGCTCCACCTTTCGATGGCCGGCCTGGTGCCCGAGTGCAGAATCGTGGGGACGTCGCTCGACGACCTCGACGACGAGGGGTTCCGCGCCCTCGCCCAGCGGTCCTGCGAGAAGTTCTCGCGCCACAAGATCACCGACGACGAGTGGGCGGCGTTCGAAAGCCAGCTCAGCTTCGTCGGCCAGTCCACCGGGGCCGATGGGCTGGCGCGGGCAGTCGCCAAGGCCGAGGCGGAGCTGGGCGGCGAGTCCCACCGGCTCCACTACCTGAGCGTCCCACCCGCCTCGGCCCTGGCGGTGGTGCGACTGCTCGGCGACGCCGGGCTCGTCGAGCGGGCGCGGATCATCATGGAGAAGCCGTTCGGGACCGACCTCGCCAGCGCGCAGGAGCTCAACGGTTCGTTGCACGAGACCTTCGCCGAGGAGCAGATCTTCCGGATCGACCACTTCCTCGGCAAGGAGGCGGCGCTGAACATCCTCGCCTTCCGTTTCGCCAACGGCCTGTTCGAGCCGATCTGGAACCGGGTCCACATCGATCACGTGCAGATCGACGTGCCCGAGACGATGTCGATGGGCCCCCGCATCGCCTTCTACGAGCAGACCGGCGCCTACCGCGACATGGTGGTGACGCACCTGTTCCAGGTGCTGGCGTTCATGGCCATGGAGCCGCCGACCGAGCTGGCGCCGGCAGCGATCAGCGAGGAGAAGAACAAGGTCTTCCGCTCGCTGCGGCCGATCGATCCGGACCTGGTGGTGCGGGGCCAGTACCAGGGCTACCGCGACGAGGCCGGGGCGGCGCCCGACTCCGAGACCGAGACGTTCGTCGCCCTGCGCTGCGACATCGACAACTGGCGCTGGGCCGGCGTCCCCTTCTTCCTGCGGACGGGCAAGCGCATGGCGGAGGGGGCGCGCATCATCTCCATCGCGTTCCGGGAGCCGCCCAAGAGCATGTTCCCCCACGGGTCCGGCGTGGGTCGGCACGGCCCCGATCACCTGACGTTCGATCTGGCCGACGCCTCCCGGCTCTCGCTCTCGTTCTACGGCAAGCGACCGGGCCCGGGCATGAAGCTCGACAAGCTGAGCCTGCAGTTCGCCTTGCACGAGACCGGGCGGGCGGACGACGTGCTCGAGGCCTACGAGCGGCTGGTCTACGACGCCATGATCGGCGACCACACCCTGTTCACGACCGCCGAGGGCATCGAACGGCTCTGGGAGCTGTCGACGCCGCTGCTCGACGACCCACCCCCGGTGCGGGCCTATCCCGCGGGGTCGTGGGGGCCGAACGCGATGCATCAGCTGATCGCCCCGCACGTCTGGCGGTTGCCGTTCGAGCGGGCGTGGCGCACCACATGACGGCCTAGGTCCCACGCCGCGTAGAGGCGGCGCCTCGGTGCCGCCTCATAGCCTCGCCGTCATGTTTCGCCGGCATCGAGATCCGTCCGCGGAGGCACCGCCGCTGATCAGGCTGTGGCGCTACGCCCGGGGGCACCGCCGCACGGTCGTGGCCGCCATCGGCTTCAGCGTGCTCAACAAGCTCGCCGACGTCATGCCCGAGCTGCTCATCGGCGCTGCCGTCGACGTGGTGGTGCGCGCCGACGACTCGCTGGTGTCGACCGTCATCGGCGTCGAGGGTCGGTTCGCCCAGCTCGTCGTGCTGGCGATCGTCAACGTGGCGGTGTGGCTGGTCGAGTCGGCCAGCGAGTTCGTGGCCAACGTGCTGTGGCGCAACCTGGCCCAGACCATCGAGCACGAAGCCCGCATGGACGCCTATCGCCACGTCCAGCGGCTCGAGCTCGCCTGGTTCGAGGACCAATCGACGGGCGGGCTGCTGTCCATCCTCAACGACGATGTCAACCAGCTCGAACGCTTCCTGGACATCGGCGCCAACGAACTAGTGCGGACGTTCGTCAATGTCGTCTTCGTGGGCGTCGTGTTCTTCGTGGCCGAGCCCGTGCTCGGGGTCGTGGCGTTCCTGCCCATCCCGATCATCGTGTGGGGATCGATCCGCTACCAGCGCCGGCTCGAGCCGCGCTACATGGTCGTGCGGCAGGCGGCCGGCGACCTCGGGGCACTGCTCGCCAACAACGTGTCCGGCATCGCCACCATCCGGGCGTTCACCGCCGAGGCGCGCGAATCCGAACGGGTGGCCGCCGCCAGCGGCACCTACCGCGAGGCCAACCGGGCGGCGATCAGGCTCTCGTCGGCGTTCATCCCGCTCATCCGGCTCGCGATCCTCGCTGCCTTCACGCTGACGCTGCTGATCGGCGGGCGGGCGGCGCTCGAGGGCACCCTGGAGGTCGGGGTGTTCTCGGTCCTCGTGTACATGACGCAGCGGCTGCTGTGGCCGCTGACGCGGCTGGGCGAGACCTTCGACCTCTACCAGCGGGCCATGGCGTCGACCCGCCGCATCCTCGATCTGCTCGCCGTCGACCCGGTCATCGTCGACGGTGTCCACACCCTGCCGGCGCCCGTGCGGGGCGAGGTGCGCTTCGAGTCGGTGTGCTTCGCGTACGGCCCTGTGCCGACGCCCACCGTGGCCGGCAACGGTGACGGCGAACGGCCTCGGCGGCCCGTCCTCGACGGGTTCGAGCTGGTGGTGCCGCCCGGCGAGACCCACGCCATCGTCGGCTCGACCGGGGCGGGCAAGTCCACGGTGGTCAAGCTCCTGTTGCGGCTCTACGACACCACCGCCGGCCGCATCGCCCTCGACGGTGTCGACGTGCGCACCGTGCCGCTGGCCGAGCTGCGACGCGCCATCGGCTACGTCGGCCAGGACGTGTTCCTGTTCCAGGGCACAGTGCGCGAGAACCTTGCCTATGGCCGTCCTGACGCCGATGACACCGAGCTCGAGCGGGCCGCCCGCCTGGCCGAGGCGCACGACTTCATCGTCGAGCTGGCCGACGGCTACGACACGGTCGTGGGTGAGCGGGGCCAGAAGCTGTCGGGCGGCCAGCGCCAGCGGCTGTCGATCGCCCGGGCGATCCTCAAGGATCCTCCGGTCCTGGTGCTCGACGAGGCCACCTCCGCGGTCGACAACGAGACCGAGGCGGCCATCCAGCGCTCGCTCGAGCTGGTCGGCCGCGACCGCACCGTGATCGTGATCGCCCACCGGCTGTCGACGGTGCGGCACGCCGATCGCATCCACGTGCTCGAGGAGGGACGGATCGTGGAGTCGGGCAGCCACGACGAGCTGGTGGGGGATCGGGGCCTGTACTCCGCGCTGTGGCGCATCCAGACCGGCGAAGTCCAGGCCTTGCGGCCGACCGCCTGACACCTGTGGCAGCCTGGCCGTTGCCGGGCGGGGAGGGGACTGGTCATGACGAGACCTCTGCACCGGATCACGGCGGCGCTCACCTGCGGGTTGCTGGTCGGTGCCTGCTCGAGCGGCGACGACGGTGACGGCGCCGAGAGCGCCGCGTCACCGGCAGACGAAGCCGCGGCGCCAGCGACACCGGCCGACGTCGAACCGCGCCCTTCCGCCGGGTGTGGCGCCAGCGCAGTCGCCGCCGGGGAGGAGAAGGTGACGATCACCTCCGGTGGCGTCGAGCGCTGGTACCTGCGGCACGTGCCGCCGGCGCACAACGGCAGCACACCCATGCCGGTGGTCGTCGACCTCCACGGCTACGGCGAAGGCGCCGAAGTGCACGCCCTGGTCTCCGGCCTGGGGCCCTACGGCGACCAGCAGGGGTTCGTCACCGTCACGCCGCACGGCCAGGGCGAGGGGCCGGTTCCGTTCTGGGACACCACGCCGGGAGGGCCCGACCAGGTGTTCCTGGAGGCGATGCTCGACGAGGTCGAGGCGTCCGTCTGCGTCGACACCGGCCGGGTCTTCGTCACCGGTCTGTCGAATGGGGCCATGATGACCTCGACGCTGGCGTGCGAGCTCTCCGACCGCTTCGCGGCGGCCGCGCCGGTGGCGGGCGTGACCGCGGTGGAGGATTGCCAAGCCGATAGGCCCGTTCCGGTCGTTGCCTTCCACGGCACCCACGACGGCTTCCTTTCCTACGACGGGGGCTTCGGGCCTCAGGTGGCCAGCCTCCCGTCTCCCGACGGGCAGGGCACGCTGGGCGACATGGCCGACCAGCTGGCGGCACCGGCGGAGCCCACGGGTCCCTCGGTCCCGGAGGTGGTGGCCGACTGGGCCGACCGCAACGGCTGCGACGACGCCGCGCCCGAGGAGGCGGCGGTCGCCGACGACGTGACCGTATTGTCGTTCGCCTGCCCCGTTGGCGCCGAGGCCGAGCTGTACCGGGTCGAGGGCGGTGGCCACAGCTGGCCGGGCTCCGAGTTCCTGGCCAACGTCGAGAACATCGTCGGCCACACGACGATGTCGATCTCGGCCAACGAGGTCATGTGGGAGTTCTTCGAGCAGCATCCGCTGGTCACAAGCGGTAGCAAAAGTTGACCTCGGCGGGCGACAATGGACGCTGGTCAACGACGACTCCGCTGAGGGGGAAGCAATGACCGAACACCCCAACGTCGCCCGCATCGTCCAGGGGTATGAACGGTTCGCAGCCAGCGACATCGACGCCGTGCTGCGCCTGCTGTCCGACGACGTCGTCTGGCACGTCGCCGGCGGTCGCTTCGCCGGGGACCACAAGGGCCGCGACGAGGTCGCCGCCCATCTCCGGGAGCTGGCGCGGTTCACCGACGGCACGCTGCTGCTCAACGTGCTGGACGTCTTCGCCGACGACCATCATGCGATCGCCCACGTGCGCGAGACCGGCACCCGGGCGGCCGACGGCGCCCGGCTCGACGTCCGCGAGGCCCACGTGTTCCACCTCGATCCCGACGGCCGCGCCACGGAGTTCTGGAACGTGCACAGCGACACCAAGGCGTACGAGGCCTTCTTCGTCTGACCGCTCAGCCTGGCGTGGTGCCTCGGCGTGCTCAGGCGGCGTTGGTGTCGAACGGGATGGGGTCGCCGCGCGGTCTGGTGCCGCGGTTGCCGACGTGGCGGGGATCGTCGGGAGGCACGAGGGGTCGTCGGCCCTTGCCCTCGACCAGGGCCCAGCCGTCGTGGGTCTTGCGTCTGTGGCAGGGGTCGCAGAGCCGGTCGAGGTTGTCGAGGGTGGTCTCGTGGACCTCGGTCCAGGGCTTGCGGTGATCGTGCTGGATCTGGAGGGTGTGCGAGCACCCCGAGTTGGTGCACCACGGCGAGGTCCAGAGCAAGGCAATGCGTTGCGCCGCGGTGGGGCCCCGGCCCAGGTGCGTGACGTTGACCACGTCGACACCGTTGGTTATCACCAGCTTGAGGATCGCCTCACCCAGGAGGCTGCGGGCAACCCGCGCGGGCACGGCGCCTACGCCGGCAATCTCGCACAACTCATCTCCCTCAGTCGCGCCGCGCACCAGGGCGTCGAGGTCGACCCGCAACAAGGCCAGGAAGCTGGGGTTGGGGCTCGCCGATCGCCGCGGTGGGTCGTAGCCGACGACCCCGGAATGGACGGCCTCGCTGGGCTCGGTGGCGGGGGCATTGGCATGGGGCTGGTCAGGAGCAGCCGCCGGCGGTTCGCTTGTATGAGCGATGCCGGTCGGACCCTCGAAGGCCCCACCGTTGCCCGGCCTGGCGTTGTGGCCGCGGGCGCGGCGGGCGAGCTCGAGGAGGGCGTCGAACGCGTAGGCGTCCCGGGATTCGTGCCGGCCGTCACGTCGGGCGGCACGGAAGATCTGGTCGATGATCGGGTCGAGCGCGGCGTTGAAAATGGCACCGGCGTCGGCAGTGCTGCGGCCCTGGAGGTTCCAAGCACCCTCGCCGTCGGTCCAACGACGCAGGCGGCGCTCACGGTGGATACGGCGATACGTCGCGTCCGGGTCGGGATCGGCGGCTGCCTTGGCCCGATTGGCCTGCTCGCGTAGCTCGACCAGGGTGGCGCGGCCCGCGGCCGCGAGCAGCGACTGCTCGGCGTTGGGATTGACTGCAGCCGCATCGGCGATCGTCTCGGCCTGTGCCCGTGACAGCTCACCCCGGCGCACAGCCGCCTCGGTGGCGGGTAGCCGGCGCAGTTTCCGGGAGGTCTCCAGGCCAGCGCGGGCCGCCCCAAGGGAGCTGCCCGACTTGCGGGCCAGATGCTCCACTGCCGAGCGGTCGCCCTCCTGCGCCCACACCCGGGACTGTTCGACCCGCTCGGCGAGCAGTGTCTTGGCTGCCGCCGCGGACCGCTCTATCGAGTCGTACGCCGCCCACATCGCGGGCGCCTCGGACAGAGGTACGTCGCCCGGGGTCAGGCGGCCCAATTGGGAACGCAGCGCCTTTGCGAGGTCGGTCACCTGCCGAAGCTTCACCCCTACGAACACAGGTACGAGTATAACAGCCCTATTCAGTATGAGGCCATACTTTCAGGCTGTTTTTCTATACTTTGAGCGTGCATCTGTTAGGCCTTGCCCTGCCGGTCTGAGCAGAATGGACGTGCCTGACTTGGTGGCCATGACACCAAGAGCGGTCCGGGTGAGACATGCTGGCCACGCCGCCTGAAGCACTACCGCCAGTGAGCCAGCCTGGTCACACGCTTCGTCTGCAGCGCCTCGATGCTTCGGCTCAGCGCGCCGCTCGCGCTACGACCATCGTCTCGACCACCGGGTCCGCCTACTGTCGAGCGGCCATGAGCTTGCTGCGGCCGAACGGCGTCGGCGGCTACCCGAAACAGCGAGACGTCTGGCTCATCCGCATACGCTCAGCGGCTGCCCGGATCATGTCGCGGGCAATGACGGTTATCAGTCGAGAGCGATCGCAGCCGAAAGGGACGGAACCGTGCACCATGCCTGACGACAGCACCACTCCGACGTGCACACCCACTGATATGTACGTGCACTATCACTTCGAGGTTCCGGCGTTGTGGATCGTCGCCGACATGCCCGGAACCTCTCACGAAGCCACTCACAGCGGGTTCAAGATGCGACTCTCCTTCCCGCGAGACGAGGGGGACTTCGGGATCCGCGAGCACGAGGCCCGGCAGGACCATCACGTCGTGACAGGCTGGATCGAGAAGCAGGGCAAGCGGGTGGCCGAGGCGGTGGGGATGATTCGCGTCACCGTCGAATGCACGTTGCCGTTCGGAGCCGATGACGTGGGAGACGGACGGCGCCCTCCAGATGCGATATTCGAGGCGGGCATGGCGGTGTTGAAGGCCGCGGCCAACGCGGCCCGCGGGCTTTTCCATGACTACCTCGAGCTGATCAGAGCGGAAGATGGGCAGCACTGGCTGGGGCTGTCCGGAAGTCGTCATCGTGTCGTGTGGCTCACCGAGGTTTGGGAGCAGAAGACGGATCGATGGGTCAAGGTCGGCTACAACGACCCGCTTACGGCCTTCACCCCCTCGTCTGACCGCGCCCTATCGCTCGACGACCACCGCAGAGCCATCGCGCAA
This sequence comes from Acidimicrobiales bacterium, assembly GCA_035697145.1. GTDB lineage: Bacteria > Actinomycetota > Acidimicrobiia > Acidimicrobiales > VFJN01 > DASQUK01. Next base: position 8,744 of record DASSDL010000232.1, on the reverse strand, counting down.
GCGTCGCGTGGCGAGCGACCCGCATTGCGCAACGCCCTGATCGCGGACGCGAAGTACCTAGTGTGGCGAAGTGACCCTCCGCAGCTTCGTGAGGCCGTGCTGCTAGCCGCTATCGCGTGCGAGGTGACCATCAAGCAGACGCTTCGGGCCGCGTCGTCGAATGCCGGCCTGCCGGTGTTGGACTGGGCGCTCGACAATCCCAGGGACGTCTCCGAGCAGGCCGCTGGACTCTTCGACAAGACAGCGAAGGCCGTGACCGGGCGGTCGCTACGCGAGGACAACAAACCGGTCTACAAGGGGCTGGTCGCTCTCTTCGAGGACCGCAACAAGGTGGCGCACCGCGGCAAGGACATCGATCAGTCGGTCGCACAGGCGCACCTGGTGAACGCAGAGGAAGCGATGTCGTGGGCGGAGGAACTGGTCCATGCAGCCCCGCCGACCGAGGAAGCGGCGTCACAGCAACACCGGGATGTCGGTGACGAGCGCATCAACGGGGACGACCCACAGGAACTCGACCCGTCGTAGCTGGACACCACGGCGCACCGTCACGTCCCCGCGACGACGGCCCATTCTGCGGCCCTACAGCCGGGACTTCCCGGGCAACGCGTAGGGTTCCGCGGGAGGGTCAAGTCCCGGTACGGCCAGGCTTCGGACGGCTTTGGACGCACAGCACATCCTTGGGCCGGATGGTCCGGCCCAGGCGTCGCCTGTGGTGGTGCCCGAAGGCACCACGGGGCGCGTCGTAACCTCGGGCGGATGAGCACAGGCGGGCCGGATGCGACGCTCCCTTCCTTGATCGGGTCCTGCTCGCGAACGTCGTGTCGACGACCCAGCGACATCGCGGCACATCAGCACATACCACGCGCTTACCCGGACGCGACATCCGTTGTGTGAGGTGTTACCCGAATCACCGGCGCCGCTAATGAGCTGATAATGCCCCTCGGTGCACAGTGATGCGAATGGCAGGCAGGTTCCTCCGCCCCAGCGTGATTTGGGGGGATTGGGTGGCGATGTTTCTGCGACTTGTTGCGGCGCTGACGGCGATAGCCCTGCTCGCTGCTGCCAGCTGTGGCGATGATGACTACGAGGCCGAGACCTCGACGGCTCCGCCCACAGAGGAGGGTCCGACGACTCCGACATTGCGTCGGAACCGTCCCCAGCTGAAGGGTCCTCGGCGGCGTCGTCAATCGAGGGGGCTGCTCGATGGGCGCTCGATGAAGAACTGCGGCGAGGCGGCGACAGGTTCGTCGCCCAGCCGTCGTTGAGGCGGCGGGAGGATCAATGGCGGACAGCTCCGGCGACAAGGGATCGTGGTCAGGGGTCTCTGCCCTCGCGGCGGTAGTTGCGCTGGGCCTCACCTGGTTCATCGCGGATCGGCAAGAAGGACGCCTCGACGAGCAGGAGGAGCGCCTAGACCGGCAAGAGGAGCAACAATACGCGAACAACGTCTATGTCGGCGAGGCGCCAGACTACTTCGAACACAAAATCGAGGGCCAGCAGATCACCTGGGTGGTCATCAACGCAACTGGCACGGAACTCTACGACGTGTGGGTGGAAGGCAAGGAGAACGACAAGGCCGAGCGCACATCCATCAATATCGACGGCATTCAGCGCTGCACCATGTATTCACTCGATGCGGGATTCGAGCCGACAGGTGTTCACTTCAAGGATCCAAACGGGGTCTGGTACCGAACCCTACATGGACCGTTGACACACGATTATCAACCCATGCCGGACCCGGACACGGCCAACTCGCCGGCCTACCAGGACGTGCAAGATTGCAGTGCATAGCGGTCGTTCAGAGGACCGTTCGTGTATCGGGGTTTAGTCGTCGCCGGCGCCGTCGTCTCAACGGCCGCGTGTGGAGCTACGAGCGAATGATGCGCGCTCGTACGCGGCGGTCTCGCGTTCCCGACGCCAGTGGACGATGACATCGTCAGTTCCGCCTCATCGGCCGCATGACCTTGAGGCCAGGAGGGCGATGTAGAGCGACGCGATCGTGGCGCGCCCAGCCGCCGATATGGCCCGAATCTCGGCGGCCAGCGGAGGCCGTCAGGCGACCTTGGTCAACGCCGTGCGGTATGCCTCGTAGACGAAGGGTCCGGGCAACTCCTGGAGCTCCTCGATGCGCCGCCATTGAGTCATCAGGACCTCGAGCTGCGCCCACTTGTTGCGTGCATCGGGAGACGCAAGGGCCACCAGCTTGGCGCCGTGCGCGATCACCGCATCGATCTCAGCTCGGTTCTCCTTGATGTTCCTGTCCCGCGTGATGATCAACCAACCCCGGCCGGCGACATGCGGCAGCCAGTCGAGGTCATAGGCGCCGGGCTGGATCGGGCACGGCTCCCGCTTCCGCTTGTGGATCACCGCTCCGGGGTCGCCCGGGTACGTGAAGTCGGCACGGAGGGGAGCAACGACCTTGGCCAGGCCGAGGATGTCGGCGTCGAAGTAGAACCGGACCGTGGCGCGTTTCGGTGGCTTCACGCCGCGGCGCGGGCGCTGTTCTCGTACGAGAGGGCCCAACGGACGTCGGCGGGCGAGACGCTGAAGTCCTCAGCCACCTCATCGACGTCGGCTCCGGCCTCGACCTGCTCCCACAGCACTTCCGTCCGCACGCCGCCGATGGACGGCAGGCCGAACCGCTGCGAGGGTCGCATCCTCACCGGAGACAGCTCGTCGTCGTGCGGGCGCCACGCCTCGGGGACGTCCTCATCCCATTCGACGCGTGCCAGGAACTCCTGTGCCGGGCCCGTAAGGACGAGCTGGCCGCTCGCCACCGCCACCAGGCAGAGGTCCGGCGAGAGGCCGAGCTCGTCTTGCAGCTCGAGCATCAGCAGTCGACCCGGCCCGACGAATGGTCGATGGTGCGCCAAGGGATACGCGACGCCGAGTTGCTGCCGAGCGGCGTCGATGAAGCCTCTGACCTCACTCAGCTTCACGTCGTGCTCCCGCCGGTACTGACGGAGAAGTCCCGCTTCGACGAACTCGCCCCAGGTCACCGACTTGGATCCTGTCGGCTCGGGGCGAATCACCGGGCGGTAGACCTTTCCTCGCCTCGCGCCGCCCTCGAGCCACCACCACAGCGTCGACGGGTGCACTCGGAGCAATCGAGCGGCCGTCTGGTGACCGAACATCTCCCGATCGAGCACCGCCACCTTCGCCACGATGCAGATAGTGCCCTATGGCGCGCTGGAACGCTCGCCAATGTGGCGTCGCCCTGGTGGGGGTGCTCGGCGGTCAGCTGGGCCGTAGGCTCCCGGCGTGCCGCCCGACGACCCGCACGACGAGGCGGTGGCGAACGCTCTGATCTGGGGCGGCGTCGCCGGCCTCAGCGTGAAGTACCCGGAGGCAACCGTCGCGGCGAACGTCGCTGGCGGGTTTCTGAGCACGTACAGCGCCCAGGTCGTCGAGCAGCTGCTCGCCGGGCTGGCGTTCATCACGGGCCGCCGCTGCGAACGGGTCGCCAAGGTGCTCGTCGATGCCGCCAACCGGGCCGGCATCCCCGTAGACGAGCTGCTGCGGCGCCTCGCTGCCGACGAGGAGCGCGAGCAGCTCCTGCTTCGCACACTCGAGGCCGCGTCCGCGACCGCGATGGAGCGCTGGCTGCCCGTCTACGCCATCGCTCTGGCCAACGGCACCGTCGCCAAGGACCTCGCCGTTCCGTCGTGGGAGACAACCTTTGTCCGGGTCGTCGCCGACCTCGATGGCGGCCATCTACAGCTGCTCGATGTCTTCACGAAGTCGGCAAACGAGTTGGGCAGCGGCGGCGACCACCCGGACTTCGACAAGCCCGTCGAGTCCCTCAGCGAGCCCGGTCTTAGGCGCTATGCGGCCCACGTCCCCCACCACACGGCGGTCCTCGCGGTGCTCGAGCGGCATGGGCTCGTCTCGCGAATCGTTCCCAGCGGCGGCATGACCTTCAGCGCCGGTCCTTCCATCGCGAGCTGGCAGATCACCGATTTCGGCCGCCAGGTTCACACCCGGCTGTTCGAGGTGGGCGTTCTCCTCGCGCCCTGACCGCCGATAGTCCCCGGTTACCGGCCGTCACGCCGGCCCACTGCCAAACGCCTGCGTCCTGGGAGCCCGACGTTGACATCGCGCATCAGATCAGGCAGATCTGGGCGCTCAGTCGAGCGCCGCGAATGCGCTCGGATCCTGTCCGTACGCGCTCATGACGGACCCGTCCGGGTTGGCCAGGGCGAACGTGGGCATGGGCCGCTACCAGTCGAGCTCGGTGGCTACGGGCTGCGGCGGGGAAATGGGTGCGGTGGGCCGCTGGGCCGATTCGCGGGCAGGTGGCCCATTGGTGGGAGTCGAGATGACCCATGTCAGCGTGTCGGCGGCTGTTCGGTGCGCCGGGTCGGACGAGAGCCACTCCGACAGAGGCGTCGGACCGCGGTTCGATCTGTGGGCGGGCTGTCGCAGTGGGTGGTCTGCGTGGACGAGAATGGGTTGGTGCGGTTCCGGGGCACGAGTCCTCGGTTTGTGGGGCGGGCGACGGAGCTTGCTGTGCTCGATGAGCTGTTGGGTGAGGCGCGGGCGGGCGCGCCGGTAACGGTGCTGGTCTGTGGTGAGGCTGGCGCTGGCAAGACGCGTCTGGTCAGCGAGGTGGCGGCCGCGGTGCGCGAGCGGGGGACCCGCACGCTGGTGGGGTCCTGCACGATGGTCGGCCGCACGTCTTTGGCGTTCGCTCCGTTCGCGGAAGCGTTCCGTCCTGTGGTGCGGGAGCTTGGGATTGGTGGAGGGGAGGGCGGGGGTCGGGTGGCGCCGCGCCTGGCCCGCCTTGTGGCCGCGCCGGTGGGTGGAGTGGCGTCTTGGAACCCGTCGGATCCTGATCCGGTTGGGGTGTCTGCCCAGCTCGGGTTGTTCGAGGAGGTGCTCGACACGTTGGAGCGCGCCGCGGTTCCCACCGGGCTGATGGTGGTGATCGAGGATCTGCACTGGGCCGATGCGTCGAGCCGGGGCTTGTTCGAGTTCGTCTCCCGCAACCTGCGGGATACCCCGGTTGCGCTGGTGGGGACGGTGCGGACCGATGAGCCCGACGAGGCGGGGTTCCTGGCGTGGCTGGCCGAGGTGCAGCGGGGCCCGCGGGCGATCCGGGTCGATCTGGAGCCTTTGGGTCGTGACGAGCTGGCGGAGCTGTTGGCGGGGGTGCTAGGTGAGCCGCCGTCGGCTGAGCTGGCCGGCCGGGTGTTCGAGCGGTCGGGCGGCAACGCCTTTATGGCCGAGGAACTGGTGGCCGCCGGCGAGCAGAGCGGGCTGGTGCCGGGCAATGTGCGGAACCTGTTGCTAGCCCGGATGGCGGGTTTGTCGGCGGTGGCTCGCGGCCTGCTCAGATTGGCGGCTGTGGTCGGGGTTCGGGTGGATCACGGGTTGCTGGCCGCTGCTGGCGGTCTCGGCGACGAGGTGCTGGTCGCCGCGGTGCGGGAGCTGGCCGAGAACCACCTGCTCGTGGTCGACCGGTCGGGACAGGGGTACGCCTTCCGGCACGCGCTCACCCGCGAGGCCGTCTATGACGAGCTGCTGCCGGGCGAGCGACAACAGCTCCACCGGGCCGTGGCCCGGGCGCTCAGCGACGAGCCGGCGCTCGGGCCACCGGCGCCGTGGGCGGTCGCCGAGGCGGTGGCCGAGCACTGGTTCGCGGCCGGAGAGCTCGAACCAGCCTTGGCTGCGTCGGTCGCCGCCGGGAACGCCGCTGTCGAGGTAGTTGCCCTTCCCAGCGCGCTCGCCCACTACGAGCGGGCGCTGGCCCTGTGGGATCGGGTGGCCGACCCCGAGACAGTCGCCGGCGTCGAACGACCCGTCCTGCTCGAACGTGCGGCCGACGCGGCCAGCGGGGCCGGCGAGCACGATCACGCCATCCGTTACGTCGATGCCGCCATCGGCGAGCTGGAGCACGCACCTGGCGCGTCGGTGCAGGTCGGGCTGCTGTGCGAGCGTAAGGCCGGGTACCTCATGTGGGCGGGCCGCTGGGGCGAGTCCCTGGAGAGCTCCCGGCGCGCCGTGGCGCTGGTCCCGCCCGAACCGCCGACCCAGGCGCGCGCCCGCGTCCTGGCTGCGCTCGCCCTGGCTCTGACCATCGGGGAGCGTTACGAGGAGGCATCCCGGGTCGCGGTAGCCGCGCTCGAGGCGGCGCGCCGGGCCGGTGCCCGCAAGCAGGAGGGCGAAGCCCACGTCACCCTTGGTAGGTGCCTCGTCAGGACGGGCACCGATCCAGAGGTGGCGATCGACGAGTACGAGCAGGCGCTCGACATCGGCCGCGAGATCGGCGACGTTGGGGCGGTTGCCCTCTGGTCCGCCGTCCTCGTCGACGCCCTGATCAGGCTCGGTCGACTCGACGACGCGGCGGCGACCGCCCTCGAGGCCGCGCACACGGGGGTGCAAGCGGGGGCCCTCCGCAATGAGGTGGGATTGATCCTGTTCAACGGGGCCGAGGCCCTGTTTCTCGGCGGGCGATGGGACGAGTGCGAACATGTCCTCGAGCGGCTGTCCGCACAGCGTGCCGGGGGACTCGTGGAGCTAATCGGGCTCGCGCTGGCGGCGCTGCTCCACGCATCGCGGGGAAGAAATGATGCTGCGGCTGCCGCCATTGCCACCGCCGCCGACCTCGGTGTCGATGACCCCCAAGGCGAGGGCATGCTGCGCGCAGCTCAGGCGCAGGTGGCCCTAAGCACAGGCGACCTAGACGCCGCTCGCGGGGCGGCGCTCGACGGGCTCGACACCGTGGCCGGCTCGGACACCGAACAGGAGGTTGTGTCGGTTATCGCCCTCGCGTCTGTCGGGATGCGGATCGAGGCCGACCGGGCACAGGTCGGCCGGACTCGACACGACCCGACGGAGGAACAGGCCGCGGTCGAGGCGGCCCGAACCGTTGCGGCGCGGACACTCGCCCTGCGGGCCCGCGCCTCCGCCGCGGCGCAGCGGCCGAAGGTCACGCGCACCCACCAGGCGCTTTGTGAGGCAGAGTTGGACCGGGCGGAGGGACGGTCCGACCCCGACATGTGGCACAGGGCCGCAGACGCCGGCGTCGCCGAGGGGAACCCATCTCGGACGGCGTACGCGCGGTTCCGCGAAGCCGAGGCCGTGCTGGCCTCCCGCGGCGAGCGCGCCCGCGCTGTCGACGCGCTCACCGCCGCCAACGCGACCGCGAATGGGCTCGGTGCCGAGCCGCTCCTCCGGGAGATCGAGGCTCTCGCTCGCCGGGCGCGGATCGAGCTGTCCGACGAACCGACGACGCTCCCAGCCCTGCCCAAGCCACGGCTTGACACGCTCGGCCTGACGCCGCGCGAACTCGAAGTGTTGCGGCTGCTTGCCATCGGGTACACCAACCCCCAGATCGGCGAGGCCCTCTACATCAGTCGCAAGACGGCCAGCCATCACGTGTCGAGCGTCCTGGCCAAGCTGGGCGTGACGACCCGGGTCGAGGCCGCCGGTGTGGCCCATCGTGTGGGCCTCACCCCGGACACCACCGCACCGAAATAGGTCACGTCGACCCCCGCGATAGGGGCACCTGCCCGATGGCGCCGGCACCCCCGCTTCGTAGGTTCGCTTCCAAGGTTCTAACCACCAGGAGGCGAGGACATGAAGCGGATCATCAGGACAACGAGGGTATTGGTGGCGTCGGGTGTTGTAGCGGTGGCGCTACTGGCCGCCTGCGACGGCGGCGACCCGGGCGTGGCCACGCGCACCGTCGCCCCCGAGCGGGTCGACGCTCCGGCGGCGGCGCGGCTCGCGGCGCAGGCCGAGCGATACGAGCGGTCGGCGCACCTGCAGGGCCAGGCTAGGACGTACGGTGCCCCAGCCGGGCGCCAGGACGCCGTAAGGCCCCACCCGATCGAGGCCGGGAACCGGTCCGTGGCCGAGCAGCTCGAGCGCAGCGCCAAGCTCGAGGGTCAGGCCCGCACCTACAGCAACGCCGACTCGAGCGACGACGCGCCGGCCCCGGCCGACGAAACGTCCGACGACGAGTTCGTGCCCGGTTCCCGGCACATGCCGACGCGCTGACAGGTCCGGGGCTGGCGGGTCGTCGGGACGCTGCTACCGCTTACGATGAGCGCAGGCGGCCGAACCGTGCTCGGGCGACGAGTCCTCGGCCCGTCGGGCGGGCCCCACCCGCCAGCCCCATCTCGGCCTGGCGATGAACGGCGGCGTGCTCCACGCGATCGAGTCGCTCAGTGCCGAGGAACGCGCGGCCGGATTCGATGGCTATCGGTACATCGGTCTGGAGGCCGCCGCCAACTACCCTCTTCCCCCAGGTCAAGCGGGAGGAGCCACCCTTTGGGGCCGCTCCTCCCCTTTTTTTCTCCGGGCCAGACCGTTGGTCGTCTTGCCTGTTACTCGTTCTGCAACGTTGGCCACGGCGGTCGCTAGGCCATGCAGCGAGAAGGTGAAGGCTCCCCGTGGTGGCAGCCGCGAATCGGGGGTTAGCGGCGCCGATAAGCGATGCTCAAAGCAGCAGCGCGACCGTGGCGCAGCTGTCGCCAGATCCAGACGATCGCAGCCACCGCGCCGGCTGCGATCACGCCCGACAAGGTCGGCACGTGTACCGCCACGTCGACGGGCTGGCCGTAAGCAGGCAGCTCCGTATCGTCCGTGTCGTCGGATTTGATGCAGTCTTCCGACACGACCGCAACGGTACGCCCGTCCGCTTCACCCGCGTTAGGCCGCCAGTCTCATCGAGTGCCACCTGGGCGCGCGCGGGCTCCCGGCCGGCGAGCGGGAAGCTCGCACGCAAGACCAACGGC
>DASSDL010000231.1:0-2948 GCA_035697145.1 Acidimicrobiales bacterium | reverse complement strand
TTCACCATCGCCGCCAACTACTCCGACCCGGACGCCTACTTCCTCGGCGGCGGTGTGGTGGAGGCGAAACCCCAGTTCCGGGCGTGGTTCCTGGGGCGAGTGCGCGAGCACACCCTGCTGCGGGACGAGCAGGCCCGCCTGACCCAGTTCGCGCTCGTTCCCGACCTGGACATGGCCGGCGCCCGCGGCTCGGCGCTGGCGGCGCTCGCCGCCGCCCGCCTCAGTTAGATCGAGCACGCGAGGCGGCCCGCCGTTCAGCGCTCGGGGTCGCGGAACTTCTCGAACTCCCACCAGTCCTCGCGGTCGTAGGGGGCGTCGCCCCACCAGGCCCGCAGGCGCTGTGCGATCTCGGCCTCTTCGCCGTGGGGCGAGGGCCGGTAGTACACCCGGCGTTCCGGTGAGCCGATCTCGCCGGCGATGTCGGGCGGGCGGTACTCCTGGGCGACGAAGCCCGACGGGTCGTTGTGGGGGTAGCGGTAGCCAGCGCCCTCGCGCAGCTTGTTGCGCTGGTAGGGGTGGATGCTCCGCAGCGGCGGCGGCACGGCGCCCGCCTGGCGATGCCGCACGTCGCCGAGGGCCCGGGACAGCCCGGCCATGGCGGTGTTGGACTTGGGGGCGGTCGCCAGATAGATCACCGCGTGGGCGAGGTTGAGCCCGGCCTCCGGCAGGCCCACGAACTCGACCGCGCGCGCGGCTGCGTCGGCGACGACGAGCCCCATCGAGTCAGCCATGCCGACGTCCTCGGACGCCAGGATGACCAACCGCCGGGCGATGTAGCGGGCGTCCTCGCCGGCTTCGAGCATCCGGGCGAGCCAGTACAGGCCGGCGTCGGGGTCGGAGCCGCGGATCGACTTGATGAACGCCGAGATGACGTCGTAATGGTCGTCATCGCCGTAGCGCAGCACCCGCATCTGCCGGGCCCGCTCGACCTCGTCGAGCCCCACCTCATCGCGGCCGTCGACTGCGGCCAGCGCCAAGGCCACCTCCAGGGTGCTGAGCGCGGCGCGAGCGTCGCCGTCAGCCATGTCGACCAAGTGGCCGAGCGCCTCGGGCGCCATCGCCCCGCCCTCGAGCGCGAGCGCCCGCTGGACCACCGTCGCCAGGTCGGCGTCACCGAGCGGTTCGAGCCGAAACACCATCGAGCGGCTGATGAGGGGGGCGTTCACCTCGAAGAACGGGTTCTCGGTGGTCGCCCCGATGAGGGTGAGCAAGCCCTCCTCGACCGCGGGCAACAGGGCGTCCTGCTGCGCCTTGTTGAACCGATGGACCTCGTCGAGGAACAGGATGGTCCCCCGCCCCTCCTCCACCATCCGGCTACCGGCACCGTCGATCACTGCCCGCACGTCACGCACCCCCGCCGACACCGCCGACAAGGCGACAAATTCGCGGTCGGTCTGCGCCGCCACGACTCGGGCGAGCGTCGTCTTGCCCGTGCCAGGCGGACCCCAGAGGATCATCGACGACAGCCGATCGGTCTCGATGAGCGCCCGCAAGGGCGCGCCCGGCCCAATCAGGTGCGCCTGCCCGACCATCTCGTCGAGCGTGCCGGGTCGCATCCGCGCCGCCAGCGGCGCCTGCCGGGCGAGCCGCTCGCCCAGCGCCGCCTCGACCGGGTCATCGGGCAGCCCCGCACGGGCCCTGCGTGCCGGCATGCGAGGGAGGCTACCCGTCCTCGACGAGGCTGCTCCGCGGGGAGATATCTGGTGCCGGCGTCTCGGACGTCAGGTGGTCGCGACCTCGGCCAGGGCCTCGACCACGGCGTCTTCGTACTCCCGGCGATAAGTGGGAGCGCCGGTGCCCGACCGCACCCGGGGTGGGAGCTCGAGCTGGACTCCCCCCTCGCGAGGCAGGTTCACAGGGTTGCGGGGATGCAGACCCCGCAGCTCCGGTGGGACGGCCTCCAAATCGTCGATGATGGTGAACCCGCCCCCGAGACTCGCCCGCAGCGCCGCACCCAATCGGGCGGCCAGGCCGCGGTTCCGACCGCCGAGCAGCAGAGTGGTCCACATGTCGATGCGGCCATAGCCGTGCACGGCCACCACAACGTCGACGTGCCCAACGAACGCGGCGAGCGCCCGGGACGCCGCCGCGTCAAACGCCACCGAGGGCACATGCCAGTAGAGGTCGGGCGGCTGGCGCACCATGTAGAGCGATGCTCCGGTCCGGCCCGCCACCCGGGAGGCCACGGTGTCGGTGCCCTGCTCGAGATTGCCGCCGTGCGGGGCGAGCAACCCGAACCGGCCGCGCAGCTCGCAGACCTCCTCCACGCCGGGATGCGCGAGCAACTCTGCGAGCACGCCGATCACCTCCGTGGGCTCACCAGGCCAGTGACGCCCCAACCTAGCGACATGCGCTCTTCCGGCGTGGGCAGCGCACCCACCCAAGCCACTCACCTGGCGCCCGCGATCACGCGCCGCACGTCGATCGAGGAGATCGATCCACGCGAGGCACTCCAAGGGATGGGAGCGACATCGAGAACGCGACCCGCACCTACCGGTTCATCGTCACCTTCGCGGTCGAACCCGACCACCCGGGTATGACGATCAGGAATGGGCGGCGGATGCAGCGCACGGCGCGCTCACCAACGAGTACGGGCTCCGTGCGATCTACACAGACATCGAAGAGGTTGCTGAGAACCTGTGATTCGAGCGGCGTGAGGAGAGGGTGTTGGGGGCCCTGTGCCCGATCAACAACCGGCACCAGCTCACCCGCGAGAATGGGTGATGCTTGCCCCGGCGAGCCGAGCGCGTAGGGCGACGGCACGCCAGCGTCCGCGGCCAGCGTCCGCAGCAGGCCAGGCTGACTCTGGCAACCCCCACCGGCGAGCCCCGAGCCCTACACAGGAGGAGAACCATGCCGATCACGGACTTCGACCGCTACCCGCTCACCTTCGGACCCAGCCCGGTCCACCCGCTCGACCGACTCACCCAGCACCTCGGCGGAGCCCA
>DASSDL010000230.1:0-30682 GCA_035697145.1 Acidimicrobiales bacterium | reverse complement strand
GACGCGGGCGCGGCCTCAACCACCCCGCGCTGGTCAAACGACCGGCGTAGGGTCCTAGTGCACATAGCGGCCTTGGGAGGGTTGTAGCGATGAGCGTCTACAAGGTGATCGAGATCATCGGCACCAGCAGCACGTCCTGGGAGGATGCGGCGTCCTCGGCGGTGGCCAAGGCCCGCGAAACCCTGCGCGACCTTCGCGTGGCTGAGGTCGTCCGGCAGGACCTCGACGTTGGTGAAGAAGGCTCCCTTACATACCGGACGAAGCTGTCGGTGTCCTTCAAGTACGAGGACAGCTAGGCCTCAGCTAGGCCCCGATGCAGCGCTGAAGGGTTTGCCACTCTCGTGTGCGACTGACGGTGGGTGCCTACGCGGCCGGGTCGTGGACCCCTGGCGTAGGCGTCCGGAGGGACGCGGGCGTCGGCGAGAGTGTCACGGCCGATCCGTTCCTCGGCCGACCGCTCAGATATCGCGTCCGGGCCGCCGCTCGGTCTCCTGGGCGGGGTCGCCGCGATAGCCCGGAGGGTACGTGCGGCGGAGCTCCTCGTCGGTCGGGGTCCGGCGTTCGCGGGCCTCCGGCGGCAACAGGTCCATGAGTGCGGCCATGACCCGCTTGGTATCTGTGTCCACGTCGTCGTACGCCAGCTCCACTGGCGGCCCGATCCGCACGGCCACGCGGGGACGGCGAAGCGGGTCGATGCGCGGCAGCCGGGCGTTCCGGGGCCAGACCCGCTCGGTCCCCCACAGGCCTACCGGGATCACCGGCGCCTTCGTCATCGCCGCCAGGCGGGCGACGCCCCACCGCCCCTTCAGCTCGGGCTCGAAGAACGCCGGGCCCCGCGGGATCGTGCCCTGGGGTGCGATCATCACCATCTCGCCGGCCCGTAGCGCCAGTGCCGCCGCTTCGAGGGGTTCGTCGGAGCCGGTGCCCCTGTCGACACGAATCGTTCCTGCTGCCCGGGCGAGCAGGCCGAGGACCGGCGCGTCGAGCACCTCCTTCTTGCCGAGGCCCCGAACTGTGCGTCCCGCCTGGGCAGCCACCAGGCTGGCGACAGCTGCGTCGTAGTAACTGCGGTGGTTGAAGGCGAGGATCGCGCCGCCACGGGCGGGCACGTGCTCCAGGCCTTCGATCTCGATGCGAGCGTTCAGCACGGGCTCGATGCTGGCGAAGGGCCGTAGCCACTCCTGGAGCTCCCGCCCGGCCAGCTTGACGACGCCTTCGGGGACGTCGAGGTGGCGGATCGGCCAGCCCCTCGTCCGGGCGAGCGCGGTCAGGCGGGTGTCGGGGTCAACGGCCGTGGGGTGACCGACGGAAGCGAGCAGCGGCCCGGCGAAGAAGTTGTCGGCGTACGCGTGAGCCGCGCTGGCCGAGACGCGGACCGAGCGCAACCACGCCACGCCCGCCTCGGCCTTGGATCGTCCCCAGACCAGCGGGCCCTGGATCGGGGCAAGCGGACCCCGGCCCTCGGCCCATGTTGTTCCCGCGACGTCCTCGGCGCCGAGGAGCTCGCCGAGCGGCTCGGCGACGGCCGGCGGCGCTGCGCTGACGAGGAGGAGTCGCTCGCCGGCGGATCGGCGGTCGTCGAGCAGCGGGCGGAGGTAGGGCGCCACGTCGTCAACCACCGCCTCGGCTGCCGTCATGGCTACCTCCCGCACGCTGGCGTCGGGCCAGCCGCCGCTGGCCTGCACCGCGAGCAACGACAGCTGCGTCGATAGGGACGCGGTGGCCGCCGCGTCCACCGCTGGCCGCAGCGGCTCCGGTGCCACGACGACACCCGCATGGTGCAGGCCGTCGCGCAGTATCCGTCCCGGGCGACCGGTGAGCAGCGTCCGGTCGACGTCCACGATGGTCGCTGCTCGCGCCATCCACTCACTCTATGGCAGGCGGGCCGGCTCGCCTCGGTCGGGCGCTACCGTGGCGCGATGGCCGACGAACCGGTCCAGGGGGTGGCCTTCGAGCGGCGGATGTCGGACTTCGAGGCGCTCATGTGGAACGTCGAGAAGGACCCGTGGCTGAACCCGAGCGGCGGCGTGGTCGTCGTCTGCGACCGGCCCCCCGACGTCGAGGACTTCCGGCGCCGAATCGCCCACGCGGTCGCCGAGATACCGCGACTCCGGGAACGGGTAGTACCCGGCGTGGGGCGGCTATCGCCACCGGCCTGGGCGCCCGATCCGGAGTTCGACCTCGACAACCACCTCCGCCATGTCGCCTTGCCGGCCCCGGGCACACAGCGCCAGCTGTACGACCTCGCCGCCCGCCTCCTGCAGGACCCCTTCGACCGCACCCGACCGCTGTGGCTGTTCGTGATCGTCGACGGCCTGGAGGGTGGCCGGGGCGCGATGTTCGCCAAGCTCCATCACACGATCGCTGATGGCTACGCGGCCCTTCGCTTGGCGGAGCTCTACCTGACCCTGGAACGGGACGCGCCGCCACCGCCGGCCGTCGACCTCGAGCGCGTCGTGCGCGAGTCCGTCGACGAGGACCGCGCTGCGTCACAGAGCGGCGGAGGGCTCGGCGGGGTCGGCGCATCCGCCGTTGCGACCGCGCGCCATCTCTGGCGCCGCCAACTCGGACGGGCTCGTCGTGCCGGCGGCGAGATCATCCTCTGGGGAGCGGACCCTTGGCGTCCGGTGGACCTGGCGGCACGGGCGGCGGCGACGATCGGACAGGTACGGAGCCAAGTTGGCTCCAACGCGGGTGTTTCGGGAGGGTCACCGCTGTGGCGGGGGCGGAGCCGGCACCGCCACTTCGACGTGTTCCGGGTGCCACTCGACTCGATGCGTGCGTCGGCCAAGGTGCTTGGCGGCACCGTAAACGACGTGTTCGTCACCGGTGCGGTTCTCGGCGCCATCCGCTACCACGAGCGCAGGGAGACGCGGCTCGAGGCGCTGAACATCAGCTTCGTTGTGAGCACGCGAAGCGACGGTGGTGCCGGCACCAACGCCTTCGCGCCCACGCGGGTCCAGGTTCCCGCCGGGCCGATGACGGTGGAGGAGCGGTTCGCCGCCATCCGCGCCATCTTGGCGGCGGGTCGCCAAGGTGCCCGTAGCGGGGGCGCCATGGGGAGCCTCGCCGGGTTGGCCAACCTGCTGCCGACGTCACTGGTCACCGGTCTGGCCCGGTCGCAGACCGCCCACATGGACTTCGCTACGAGCAACATCCGGGGTGCGCCCATACCGATGTACGTGTCCGGCGCCAGGATCCTGTGGACTGGGACGCTCGGCCCGGTCGCCGGCACCGCGTTCAACCTCACCGCCATGTCCTACGACGACAGCTTCGACATCGGCCTCCACGTCGACCCCGTCGCGGTCGGCGACTGCGACGACTTGCGCCGGTGCATCGAGGCCGGCTTCCAGGAACTCCTGGCCTCCGGAGGCGAGATCCTCGCTGCGGCCCACGAGATCGCCTGAGAGGCCCAGCGGATAGGGCGTTCCGCAGGCACCCCGCGTGGCAATTTGTTGCCGGGTCGCAGCTCAACTGCTGGCCCCCCAGCAGCGTTGACCACCGAGAGCCAGGATGACGTGACTATCCGCGCACGTTCTGAGTCGTTGGCGCGGGGCCCGGGCGGCCATGCCGCCACGTTGGAGGAGGACCGCCGCGTCAGCGGGGCGGGACGAGGGTCTCCGCCTCATGCGATGGCGCTGAAGGCTCGTCCCCTGGTTCGGGTGGGTTCAGTACGTGGTCGAGCAGGCGGCGGAGTTCGGGGATGTCATCGGGGTTCAGGCGCATTGAGCGCAGCAGTTCGCCTGGCACGTGGGCGACCTCGTCGCGTAGGGCCCAGCCCTGGTCGGTGACCTGGAGCAGGACTCGACGTTCGTCGTCCGGGTCTCGCCGCCGGCTCAGGTGTCCGGCGTTCTCCAGGCGCTTGAGCAGCGGTGTGAGCGTGCCGGTGTCGAGCCGGAGTCGTTCGCCGAGCTCGCCGACGGTCATCGGCTCGGTGGGCGATCCCCACAGGGCAAGCATCGCCAGGTACTGCGGGTAGGTCAGCCCGACGGCATCGAGCAACGGGCCGTAGGCCCGTACGACGGCGCGGGCGGCTGCGTAGAGCGGGAAGCAAAGCTGTCGGTCGAGATCGAGCTCCGGGTAGCGCAAGGCCATGCCGACACGTTAGCACTTGCACGATTCAATTGTGTACGATATAAACGTGTCATGCAGATTCTCTACACGACCACGGCCCATGCCACCGGTGATGGCCGAAACGGTCACGTCCAGTCCGATGACAGCATCATCGACGCCGATGTTCGGGTACCCAAGGAAATGGGCGGCACGGGCGGCGCCACCAACCCCGAGCAGCTGTTCGCCGCCGGCTATGCGGCCTGCTTCCACTCGGCGCTCAGGTTCGTGGCCGGCCAGGAGGGCGTGGACACGACCGGAACCGAGGTATCGGCGAGCGTGTCTATCGGCTCGCTCGACACGGGTGGTTTCGGCCTCGCCGTCGAGCTCGACGTCAGCGTGCCCGCCGTCGATCGCCCCACGGCCGAGGCGCTCGTTGCCAGGGCCCACGAGGTCTGTCCCTACTCGAACGCCACCCGCGGCAACATCGAGGTCGCCCTCGCGGTCGTGTGACCACCAAGGGCTTCGCCCGGGGCACCGTCGGAGCGTTGTGACTAGCCTCCTCCGCGGTCGGAACGTTGAGCATCTCGTCAAGTTTCGGGGGGCGGGGACGCGCTGTCGGCGTAGTTGCAGAGGTCATTGAAGGTTCGAGATGGGCGGTGTCCGGGCGACGAGGGGTGAGAAGGCTCCATGGGACCTGACCAGCTCGACCTGAACTACGTGCGTGGCGACTTCTGGGCGGGCGATCCCCACGCTGCGCTCGCCTGGCTGCGAGAGCACGATCCCGTCCACTGGAACGAGCCCGCGGGCGTATGGGGCATCACCAGGTACGACGACGTGAGGGACATCTCGCGGCGCCCTGACGTGTGGTCGAGCGTGGGAGGCATCCGTCCCGATAGCGAGCCGACGGGCATGATGATCGAGCAGGACGACCCGGTGCACCGGCAGCGCCGCCAGCTCGTGAGCAAGGGCTTCACGCCAATGCAGATGCGGAGCCAGGAAGCCAAGGTGCGCTCGATCGTCGACCGGCTCCTGGATCAGGTGATCGACCACGACCAGTGCGACTTCGTCACCGACGTCGCTGCCTGGCTCCCGCTGGTGATGATCGGCGACGCGCTGGGGTTCGAGGAGGCCGACCATCCGACGTTGCTCAAGTGGAGTGACGACCTGATGCGCGGGCTCGGGCAGGACGATCCCGAAAAGCTCACGGCGATGATGGCCGCATTCGAGGGCTACACGACCTACATGGCCGGCGTCATCGCCAACCGGCGGGCGAGCCCGGCCGACGATCTCACGAGCATCCTGGTCCACGCCGAGGTCGACGGCGATCGCTTCGACGATGCAACGCTCGTGCACGAGACCCTGCTGATACTCATCGGCGGAGACGAGACGACGCGGCACGTGATCACGGGTGGCCTCTACCAGCTGCTGCGGGACCGGAGGCGATGGGACGCTCTGCTCGCGGACCGTTCCCTGCTGCCGGGGGCGATCGAGGAGATGCTGCGCTGGGTCTCCCCGATCAAGAACATGGCGAGGACCGCGACGCGTGACGTGGAGCTACGGGGTCGGCAGATTCGCAAGGGTCAGAAGGCCTTGTTGCTGTACCCGTCGGCCAACCGTGACGAGGAGCACTTCCGCGATCCCTTCACGTTCGACATCGAGCGGAACCCGAATGAGCACGTGGCGTTCGGGCTGGGGACGCACTTCTGCCTCGGCAACTCGCTCGCGCGCCTCGAGCTGCGGGTGCTGTTCGAGCAGCTGCTCGAGCGGCTGCCGGCCATTCGCCTGGTCGATCGCGTCGAGCCCGACTACCGGCCCGCGAACTTCGTGAGCGGCTACGAGACGATGAAGGTGGCGTGGTGACGATCCGCGGGTGCACCGCGCTCGTGACGGGGGGCGGCAGCGGCGTCGGGCTCGCGTCGGCGGCCCGCTTGGCCGCGGACGGTGCCCACGTCGCCATCTGCGGTCGCACGCAGGAGAAGCTGGACAAGGCCGAAGCCGAGATCGCACCGATCGTCGGCGACGGTGGGTCGATCCGGTCGATCGTCGCCGATGTCACGATCGAGGAGCAGGTGGCTGCTGCCGTCACGTTTGCCGCACAGCCGACAGGCGGGCTCGACATCCTCTTTGCCAACGCTGGGGGATCTCATCATCTCGGGCCGTTCGACGCCGCGGACCTGGACAATGTCCGTTCGACAATCGAGCTGAACCTCCTCGGCACGATCATCTGCATCAAGCACGCGGTGCCCGCCATGCAGAATCGCGGCGGCGGTTCGATCATCGGGATGTCGTCGGGCGCCGGCCACTTCCCGCATCGCTGGTTGTGGGCGTACGGCGCGTCGAAGGCCGGCGTCGAAGAGGTGTGTCGCTACGCCGCCGAGGAGTTCGGCAGCGAGGGCATCCGCGTCAACGTCCTGCAACCCGGGATCATCGACGACGAGCTCATGGCGCCGATCACCGGTGGGGGGAAGCTGCTCGACCACTACCTCGCCAACACGCCGCTCGGGCGGGTGGGAAAGGTGAACGACGTGGCCGAGGCGGTGCGCTTCCTCGCCGGCCCCGAGTCGTCGTGGATAACGGGCGCCTGCCTGCCGATCGATGGTGGCCACCACCTTCGCACGGGCGCCGATTACTCGTTGCTGTTCCAGTAGCGGAGGTGGCAATGCGCAGATCGATCGCCAAGCTCGTCGGGGGCTTGGCGCTTGCACTCGGGGCGATCGGGATCGTGTTCGTGATCGGGATGCGGACGAAGTCGCCGCTGGTACTCAATACCGTCCGCAAGACCGGCCGGGCCATGAAACCGCTCGCGCTGAAGTCGGCCGGAACGCCAGGCGCCTATGCATCGGTGATCCGACACGTCGGCCGGACAACAGGCCGTCCCTACGAAACGCCAGTCCAGGCGGTGGCGACCGACGACGGGTTCGTGATCGCGCTGCCCTACGGGCCGAACACCGATTGGCTCAAGAACGTGCTCGCGAGCGGGTCCGCCACGATCGTGGACGAAGGGAACACGTACGGGGTCGACCGGCCGGAGATCGTTCCCATTGCTGAAGCCGGGCCCTACTTCCCGCCCCAGGACCAAAGGACCCATCGCCTGTTCGGCGTCGAGCAGTGCCTTCGGGTTCAACGGGTCGAGCTGGACGAGCCATCAGAGGGCGGGGTCGATCCGACGTGAGCCGACCAGTCGTCCCGCACTGCGCGGATCCAAACGGGCCCCTTCGGGATCGAGCCTTTCAGCTCGACGGGACGACGACGGCCCGTCCCTGCAACTCGCCAGCACTGAGCGCGTCGTACGCGTTGATGGCTTCGTCGAGCCCGAAGCGCTGGAGGTGGGCCTTGACGAAGCCCCGACGGGCCAGGTCGAGCACCTCGCTCAACTCGGGAAGCGTGCCCCAGTACGTGGTGGCCAGCGAGACCTCGTAGGGCAGCGAGAAGAAGTTGAACCCATAGGTCCCGCCGCCGATGCCAACGACCGTCACGTGAGCCAGCGGTCGGCTGACCTGGGCGGCGAGGGCCATGGTCGAGTCGACGCCCACAAAGTCGAGGGCGAGATCCACGCCCTCGTTCCTGGTGATGTCGCGGATGGCGGCGGAGGCGGTGTCGTCGGAAATGACCGCGTGATCGGCACCGATGGCTGTGGCCAGCTCGAGCGCCTCGGGCTTCGTGTCGACCGCGACGACCGTGGCCGCGCTGGTGGCCTTGAGGATCTGGACGGCCAGGTGCCCCAGGCCGCCGGCTCCGATCACCACAGCGGTGGAACCCCCGTGTAGCAGGTCCAGTGAGCGCTTGATGGCGTGGTACGGCGTGAGGCCGGCGTCGGTGAGCGGGGCCGCCTCGACGGGGTCGAGGTCGCCAAGCGGGACGAGCCATCGAGCCTGGGGCACGAGCATGAGCGGGGCCATGCCCCCGTCGAAGCCCAGGCCTCCGCCTGCGCCACCAAGCTCGGCAGACCGCGCGCAGTAGTTCTCCGCGCCCTGGTGGCAACGCCGGCAGCGCCCGCACCCCCAGGGCCCGTACACGGCCACCGGTTCACCGGGTGCCAAGTGCTCGACGCCGGCACCCACCACCTCGACGATCCCCGCGTTCTCGTGCCCGAGGGTGAAGGGCAGGGCATATGGCAACAGCCCCGCGTCGAAGTCGTGCATCAGGTGCAAGTCGGAGTGGCAGGCACCCGCCGCGGCAACTCGCAGGACGACCTGACCGGGCCCGGGGTCGGGATCCGGCACCTCCCGGAACTCGGGCCGGGACTTCCATGCCGTCAGCTGAAGCGCGCGCATCACTGCTCCCCTTGACGACCGGCCGGCCCACGACTCGTCATGATGCGAGTCACGTGCGGGACGGGCGCAGCCTCACCAGGCGAGGTCGTGCCCGGCGGGGAGCATCAGGGGCCCGTACGTCGACAGCCCCAGGCGGGTCGCCACATCGGCGAACGGACCCCAGGCATCCAGTCGGAGGCGGGCGCTGGCCGCGGCCGGGTCCTCGCTCGACTGGGCTGGGCGTAGCCGGGTGGCGAGGGGCACCCGCGGGAACACGCGGGCGTCGAGCTCGTCGGACGGCGGAAGTCCGGCTCGTTGCCTCGCCACGTCCAGCGCCACCTGCAGGCCCCCGAGCTCGTCGACGAGCCCCCGCTCCCTGGCGTCGGCGCCCGTCCACACGCGGCCCCGGGCGATCTCGTGGACGCGGTCGCTGGACAGCCTGCGACCTTCCGCGACCTTGGCGGTGAAATCGTCGTAGATCCGGTCGAGCCAGACGTTGAGTCGCTCCCATTCTTCCTCGGTGAACGCGTGGAGCGGTGAGAACATCAGGCCGTGCCGGCCCCCGGCCACCGCTTCGTGGCCGATGCCGAGACGGTCGACCAGCCCGTCGACCACCTGCTTGCCGGACACCACGCCGATCGACCCGGTCAGCGTCCCCGGCTCAGCCACGATCACGTCGGCCCCCATCGAGACGAAGTAGCCGCCCGACGCCGCCACGTCGCCCATCGAGACCACCACGGGCTTGCCGGCCTGCCGGGACACGGCCACCTGGCGCCAGATGGCGTCGGACGCCACGTACGAGCCCCCCGGGCTCGTCACCCGCAGGACGATCGCCTTGACGTCGTCGGCCTTGGTGGCCGCCCGCAGCGCAGCCGCCACGCTGTCCGCCCCGGCGCTCGCGCCCACCAGCGGCTGGCGCCGGCTCCTGCCGAGGTGGATCGGTCCCGTCACATGCACGAGAGCCACCGTGTCCCCAGGCGACGCCGCGACCCGGGTCGACAGCTCGGCCAACTTCGACCGGCGGTAGCGCCCGAGGTACTGCAGCATCACGTCGGCGCTCGTCCGGGCTCGGACTGCGGCGTAGACGTCATCGCGGTAGCCGAGGCGGTCGACGAGGCCGGCGTCGAGGGCCTCGGTCGAGAATAGGGGCGCCCGGTCGATCAGGCCTCGCACCACGTCCGCGTCGAGGTTCCGGTTGGCGGCGATGGTGGTCACGAGCTGCTCCATCACCGACTGGACGACGCGCTCGGTCGCCTCCCGGTGGGGGGCGGTGAACCCTCGTTCGGTGAAGACGTTGGCCGCGTTCTTGTATTCGTGACGTTGGGCGATCTGGGGCGTGATCCCGGCCTTGTCGAGTACGCCGCGCAGGAACGGCACCTCGGTGGCGACCCCCGTGAGGCCTACGTCGCCGGACGGCTGCAGCCAGACCTCCTCGAAGCTCGTCGCCAGGAAGTACGGGACGCTGCCATTGCCGAACTCCCCGAACGTCTCCGCCCAAGCGACCGTGATCTTGCCGTGGTCCCGCAGGTTCCGGACCGCATCGTGCAGCTCCTGGGCCTGCGCGAGGCCAATGGGCGACCGCGACCCGCCCAGCTTGACCACCAGGGCCCGGACCCTGGCATCCCGCGCCGCCCGGCGCAGGCCCTGCAGGACCGTCCGCAGTGACGTCCGGCGCCGGGCGAGAACCGCAGCCATCGGATCCTGCGGCACCTCCTGCAGGAGCGGCTCGGTGAGATCGAGCTCCAGGACGAGGTCGGCGGTCCGACGACGCCGCGCCTCGTCGATACTGGAGACCACGGTTTCGGCTGCGTGCTTGGCTCGGGGGAGCATGGTCCGAGGCTACGGGCTCGCCGACGCCAGATCGCCGTCGCCACCGGTGCGCCGCCGGAGCTCGAGCCGGAACGCACGTGAGGTCAGGCCGCTCGGTGCCGTCGATCGATCGCCGCCTCGGCGACCGAAAGGGCGACGATCGCGATGGCGAGGCTACCGACGACGTCGGACGTCCAGTGGACGCCCAGCCAGACCCGGCACCAGGCGACCAGCACAATCAGGGCCCACGCCACGGCGGTGAGCGCCCACCACACCCAGCGGCGGTTGACGTAGAGGCCGGCGATGACGGGC
This sequence comes from Acidimicrobiales bacterium, assembly GCA_035697145.1. Lineage (GTDB taxonomy): Bacteria > Actinomycetota > Acidimicrobiia > Acidimicrobiales > VFJN01 > DASQUK01. The sequence continues at coordinate 20,255 of DASSDL010000230.1, read as the reverse complement.
AGGAAGCCCCAGGTCGCCGCCGCGGCCAACACGTGGCCGGCGGGGTAGGAGAAGCCCGTGCCCGGGACGAGCCGCGCGCCGCTGGGGCGGGGGCGGGCAACGATCTCCTTGACGAGCCACTCGAGGGGCGGGCGGGAGGCGACCACGACGAACATCACGAGAGCGACCGAACGACAGCGCCGGGCCGCCAGGGCGACACCGGCCGCGCCGGCGGCCAGGACGACCGGCGTCGAGCCCAGCCGTGACACCCACAGCGCCACCCGATCCACGCCGGGTGATCGATGCTCGACGAACGCGTCGGTGATGGGACGGTCCCACACCAGCAGTCGACCGCCGTCAAAGGCTGCGAGCACTCCGAGGAGGACCGCGAGTGCGCCGGCCCCGATCAGCAGCCAGGGCTGCCGTTCCCGGATCTGCCGCAACGTGATCGGCGGCGAACGATGCAGGTCAGAGGCCGAGATGGTCATGTCCAGGGTCGATGAGAACAACTTGGCCGCCAGGAGCGAGCGAATCAACCCAATGGCGCAGACCGGCGGCGAGATCGGCGATGCGCCCCGGAAGCCTCCTCGACCGCACGAAGGCGGGGCCTACGGCAGGTCCCTCGCCGGTTCGCCGGTATCGAGCCGTGACCTCGACGCTCGTGCGGGCTCCCCGCGCCGGGTGCCGTCCGGATCGCTGTCGCCATGCGTGCGCTCCGGTAGGAGGAGGACCGCGGCGATGAGAAAGGCGATGGCACCGACGAACGTGCCGAGGTTCATGAGCGTGACGTTACGCGGCTGGTCGGAGGCGGGCACGACATACGAGGCCACGGCGGAGGCGCCGAACGCGATCGACCCGACGAGGTTCAGCGCTGTGATCAGCCACGACAGGCTGTGCGGGCGCCACGACCACAGGCCGTGGCTCGCCTCGGCCCATGCGAGCCCGCTTGCCACCAGGAAGCAGACGGACCCGAACGCGTCGGGGGTCCACACCAGTCGGTCGGCCTGCGAGGCCGACAGGTGCTGGAGCATCTCGTCGAACGTGCTGACGTTGAACAACAGCGTTCCGGCGAGCTGAACGACGGCGGCCCACCAGTCGATGCGGTGCGGCTCCCAGGTGACCAGGCGCCGGCGCTCGCTGACCTCGGCGCCGGGCGGGTTGCGAGCGGCGTTCGCGACCTCCAGGTACTGCAGTGCCGCGGCGGTGGTGAAGAACAGGGACCCAACGAAGAACGTGACGCCGTCGGCGGCGACTCCGACGGCGTCGACATAGCGGGGCGCCGCGCCCACCGCAAAGCATGCCGACCCGATTGCGAACAGCACGCCGATCCACCACCCGATCGCGCCGGGTGCCCACCAGTCGACCCCCGGCCGGTGTCCAGCAGCGAATGCTGTTTGCGCTGGGAGCGCGACGTCCAGGTGACGAGGCGACCATCGGGTAGCCGGTAGGTCTCGCGCGTGACGAATGGACCCGGCCCCGCGGCATCGACGCGATCCCATCGCTCGGGCAGCGTGAGCCCCGCCCGTCGACGGGTCACCGCCCCGATTGCGACCTTCGTTCGTCGGTTGTCGATGCGCGAGAGTCTGAGCAACCCGGCGCGGGCCGGCATCATCCGTTCCGGGTGATCGGCATCCCGTCGCCGGGCCGGCGTCGTGCTCCTGGGTCGCGCCCGCCTGTCCCGCCAGTGGGCGTCAGCCGGTCGGGGCGGCGGGCTCGAGATCGAATCGGGTAGCCCCGTAGGGGTCCGCGGTGCCGAGTGCGAACACCGTCGAGGGCACGACCCTGTAGGCATTCCACGGTGGCGGCCCGGCGGCTGGGGCGCTGAACTCGGCGGTCAGGGCGTCTCCGGCCACGCTGGCCGGCCAGCCCTGGGCGGCATAGGTCTCGGCGATCCTCTGCAGCTCGGCGGCTTCGGTGACCCGCTCGGCCGTGCCTTCGACCACGAGATCGAAGGGGTGGGTGGCGATGCTGATCACGCAGCGAGGGTCGCGGGTGATGTTGCGGGACTTGCGCGTGCCGGGCCCGGAGTTGAAGTACCAGCTGCCACCGATGGTGATCACACCGAGCGGCATCACATGCGGGCTACCGTCAGGGTTGATCGTCGTCAACCAGTGGGTGTGGCGTCCCGGCCCGCCGGTGCCGGGCGCTTGGGTCGTCCCGGCGTCCAGCATTTCGCGGACGCGCGCCCATTCGATCTGTGGCGCGCCGTACCCGTCGAGGTTGCGTTCCGAGGTCGGCTCGTTACCAGGCATCGCGCCTCTCCTCTCCGCCGGACGGTCCGGCGTCGTCGATGTGTAGACCGCCTCGACGGCGTGGACTCATCGCAGCCGGGCGTGCGGGAGCGAGTTGGTGGCGTCTCCTGGTGCGCGGACAGGACCACGGTGCCAGCACGGAGTGTTGGTTAGACCTGTGCGTCAGGCCGCGGCGTGATCGTCTCGAACGTCGGAACCTCGACGCCACGGGCGCGCAGCACGGCCCGTATGGCGAACAGACTGGTCAGCGCCGCGGTGTCGAGCGTGTCCGCGTTGCGGCGCAGGGCGCGCTCAACCCTGGTTAGCTCGGCGGTGTCGCGCCCTCGAGCGTCGCGCACGACGCGGCGGTAGCTCTTGCGGACTGTGAGCATGGTTCCCAGCTCCCTTCCCGCAGCAGGTTCTGCCGCCTTCCCGTTTCGAGGTTTGCCAAACGCACAAACCGCGACGACGACACCCAGGGGGCCCGTTTTCCCTGGTAGGCGCGTTCTACGGTGTGGAAGCAGATCGACTTCCATGAAACGACCACGATCTGCCGTAAGGAATACCTGCTGCACGTCCTGCGGCGGCTCTGAGGTCCACACCTTTCCAGCGCGGTGGCGTGCTGGTTAGGTTCCGTTCGTGGCAGGAGAGCAACACGCGGCGACTCGCAGCCGTGCCGGGTCGGTCGCCTTCGCGGGTGCCATCGGCGGGCTGGCCGGTGCAGCGCTCGTCGGTCACCGGGGCAGGAAGCCCGGCGTGGTCGGTGCCGTGGTAGGCGCGGCCGGCCTTGGAGTCTCGGAGGCGGTGGCGCGAGCTCGGCAGCGCCCGAACGAGATCCCGCCGTTGTGGCAGCGCATCGCGGTGACCTCCGCCATGGTCGCCCCGCTCGGGTGGGCGGCCGGCCGGGTCACGGGCGCCGGACCGACCGTGGTCGGCATCTCCGCGGGCACGGTCGCGGGTGCGATTGGCCTGCGTCCGCAGAAGGTGGCGTTGGGACCGCTGGTCGGCGCCGCCGTGGGCCTTGCCACTCGTCGGCGGCGACGTATGCCGACCGCGGCGGTTGCGAGCATCGCTGTGCTCACGTATCGGTTGCTGTCGGCGGCGCTGTTCCGGGACGCGCAGGTGACACTGCTCGCCGAGCGGGTCCGAGCCGAGGACCTTCCGTTCGTCGTGCCGCTGGAGGCCCGTTCCCGCTACGTCGGGACGGGCTACGTCGAGAAGTTGAGCGAGGTGCTCGGTGGCACCTACACCGCCGACGCCCCCGACGTCGGCATCGTCGCCTCCATGGACGAGCTGGCCGGGCCGGAGTTCGATCCCGACTCCATCGACCCACGCGTTCAGGAGTTCTACGAGCACACGACGCGGTTCACGCTGGACATCGTCCCCGAGTGGCGGCAGTGGGTCCGCCCGGGTTACCTGCTGTATCGGGACCTGATGGCCCGTCCGCTCGGACAGGCGAGCGTCCCGATGAACCAGAGGGAAGCGCTACGGGGAATCCGCAGCCGCATCGACACGATCACCGTCGATCAGGACGGTCCCGTCGCCGTACGAGGCTGGATCCGGTCCTTCGCCGACAACGACGAACCGATCTACGTCGGGATCTACACGACCTACCGGCACGGCGGACGCGGCTACGTCAGCGTGGGCTTCCCGCTTCCACAGGCAAGCTTCACCGCCACCCTGGTTCCACGCTCCCGGCCCGACGGTGGTCTGGTGCTGACCAGCCGCAGCGACCTCGACCACCCCGGCCATTACCTGACCTTCGTCGACGCCGCCACGAGGGAGCTCACCGCGCTGGCGGTTCGTGGCTTTGCCGAACAGCTCGACGTGTACGTGCACGATGGCGAGCTACGAGCGGAGCACGCCTTCTGGGTCTTCGGGCTCCCCTTCCTCGTCCTCCACTACCGCATCCAAGCCAAGACGAACCCCACCGATCTTGTCGTTTAAGGTGACGACCGAGAGAGGGACTCGAGAAGGGGCAACGGTGAGGCCGGTGGAACGACGAGATCTGATGCGCAAGTCTGCTGTGGGGATGGCCGGCGTGGTGGGCGGGCACGCGTTGGGGGCGGCGGGCACCGCGGCCGCGGCGGGGGCCGGTGTAGGTCGCGACGTGCTCAGCCGGCTCGGCCTTGTGTACCTGTCGCACGTGAACGACCCGGCGACGACAAGCCTGTTCCCGGGCGACCCCGCCTTCACGCTGGAAGTCATCGCGACCATCCCGGCGGACGGGTTCTACATGCAGTTCGTGCGGGAGGGGGAGCACACCGGGACCCACTGGGGCGCCCCGGGTCACTTCCAGGAGGGCGGCCTGCTCGCCGACCAACTCGACCCCGAGGACCTGTTCCTCCCGGCGGTGAGGATCGACATCCGAGCCCAATCGGCCCAGGACGCCGACTACGGCGCCACGATCGACGACATCAGGCGGTGGGAGCGGCGCTACGGCCGCATCCCCAGGGGAGCCGCGATCATCCTCTGGACGGGTTGGGAGGACAAGTGGGGCACCGATGCCTACCCCAATCTGGACGCCGATGGCATCATCCACCAGCCCGGGTTCCTGCTCGAGACCGTGGAGTGGCTCATCCAGACCCGCCGCTTGGATCGACGGGGGGCGCTCGGCACCGACACGTTCAGTCCCGATCGGGGCGTCGATACCGACTTCGGCGTGTCGGTCGCGCTCTACGACCGCCACCGCATCAGCCTCGAGAACCTGGCCAACCTCGCCTCGCTGCCCCCGAAGGGTGCCTGGGTACTCGTGGGCGGGCCTCGCCACAAGGCGGGGTCGGGCTCGACGGCCACGATCTTCGGCGTGCTGCCGCACTGACGCCGCGTCAATGCGGCAGCACGGTCGGTCCTCAGTGCGTGGGGGTCCTGACCGACCCGGTCCGAGGCCGCATCCGGGGCATGTCGGGGACGACCTCGGGTGCCTGAGGCACGACGCGGGTGGCGTCGGGTGGCCCCTGTGGGCTGGCGCGGTCGGGGCCCAGGCGCATGTCGGGAGTGACCTCCGGGCGGTAGTGCACCGCGACGCCCTTGCCCTGCCGCTTGCCGCTGTACATGGCGCTGTCGGCCCTATGGACCATCACGTCCGCAGTTATTCCCACCTCGCGCCGCTGGGGCGCCACCACTCCCAGGCTGCCCCCGAGGGTCACGATGTGCGCGTCGATCCGGAATGGTTGGCGGAGCGCCGCCAGGATGCGCGCTGCGACCGCCTGGCTGTCGCCGTCGATGACGATGGCGAACTCGTCGCCACCCAGCCGGGCCACGGTGTCCCCGCTGCGTACGCAGCCCCGGAGGCGCTGGCCCACGGCGGATAGCAGGTAGTCACCGGTCGTGTGGCCGAAGGTGTCGTTGACCACTTTGAAGTCGTCGAGGTCCACCACGATGAGGGCGAAGGGCCAGCCGTAGGCTCGGTGGCGCTCGATGGCCTGGTTCAGCTGGTTATCGAACAGGGTGCGGTTCGCGAGGCCCGTCAGGGGATCGTGGTGAGCCTGGTGCGCCAGCTCGGCCTGCGCGGCCGACACCCGCTCGAGCAGCGCGGCGTTCTCGAGGAGGGTGACGACCTGGCGGACCAGCACGAGCACCAACACGGCCCCCGCCACCGTGGCTTCCATGGCGTCGATCCTCGAGCCCATGGCGATCTGGCCGGCCACCACGGCAGCGGTGAGCGCGACCAGGGCGTAGGGCAGCAGCAGGTGGGCGCGATCGACGGCGACGCGCGGACGCAGGTGCCGGGCCGTTGGCCAGCCATCCGCGGTTGCCAAGGCGGCCACCGCGATGAGCAGCGGACCGGCAATGAACCCGGCGTTCGTCAGCGGCGGCATCTCGTCCGCGCCGCTGCTCACCAGGTAGGCGAAGATGCTGTCGGACACCGAGATGGCCACCAGGCCCGAGCCCAACAGCCACAGCTGGGGGCGGAGCTGGCGCGGCACCCGTCCGGTCGCGATCAGCAGCATGACGATGACCACGAGGATGAGGTCGGTCAACGGGTATGCGATCGCGACCGCCAGGGCTGGCACGTTGGGGGTCTCGGCGTTGACGACGGCTCCCAGCGCCGTAGCCCATGTGAGGATGAACAGCGAGCCGACGACTATGGCCCCGTCGAGCGAGAACACCAGACGGTCGCGGTGAAGCAACTGTCCGGAGTGGCGCGGCGGCTCGACGTCCAGCGCCAACAGGGCCGGAAGCGCCAGCACCGGCATGGTGAGGTAGCCGATGTCGGCGACCGAGGGCGAGGGCAGCGGGGTGTCGGAGAAGATCTGGTACCAGGACCAGAAGGCTTGGCCCACGCTCCAACCGAGCATGCCGACGGCCATGAGGCGGCGCCAGGTACGTTCGACGCCCGTCACCCGGCGCGATGTCCACCAGCAGAGCGTCGCCGCCGAGAGGCCGGCGCCGAGTTGGGCAGCGTCGTCGACGATGACCTCGCCGTCCTCCGACAGCACACCGGAACTGTCGAAGAACAACACGACCAGGACGAAGCCGGCCACGACCACGAGCCATGTCCTCAGCCCCGTCTTACCCATGCGTGTCTTCCCCAAGAGACGGCACAGGCCTCCGAGCCTGCGCCGACCCGCTCCCAGCGTAGTGCAGCCGCTACCCCCGCCGTTCATGTCTTGGCGAGGGGGTTGCGCGTTGTCGGAACCGACGTTCGCGGGCAATGTCTTGTATTCCTGAGTCTCGCGTTCTCGTTGGGCCGGGTGGTCGGGTCCATCAGCCCAGCCGGTAGGAGGTAGCCATGCCCGGCGCGCTGCGGTTTGCGGTCTCCATTCCTCAATTTGTCGCCGACGGGGCCTTCGATCCGGCTGGTCTCCGCGCGTACCTGGCACGAGCCGAGGCGCTGGGCTTCGACAGCGCCTGGACCGTCGAGCAGGTCTTGGGCACGGCGCCCGTCCTGGGCCCGATCGAGACGATGACCTACGCGGCCGCCTGTACCGAGCGGCTGCGACTGGGCTGTGCCGTGTTCGTGACCCCGTTGCACAGCCCGGTCCACCTGGCCAAGAGCGTGAGCACGCTGGACCAGCTGAGCCGGGGGCGTGTCGAGGTCGGCGTCGCCACCGGAGGGCAAGGCCGCATGTTCTCCGCGTTCGCCGTCGATCCCGCCAGCCTGGTCTCGCGTTTCACCGAGGGCCTACGGCTGATGAAGGCGCTCTGGACCGAGCCTCAGGTCACCTTCGAGGGGCGATTCTGGCAGCTGGAGGGCGCCGCCATGAGCCCCCGCCCCTTCCAGAAACCCCACCCGCCGATCTGGTTCGGCGCCAACCACCCGGCGGCGTTGGCACGGGCGGTCACCTACGGCGACGGTTTCTTCGGCGCCGGGTCGACTGCCACGAACCAGTTCGCTGAGCAGGTGCCGATCGTCCGGGAGGCGCTCGCCAACGCGGGGCGGGACCCCGCCGGCTTCGGGTTCGCCAAGCGGGTGTACATCGCGGTCGACGACGACGCCGAGCGGGCCCGCCGTCGGGTCGCCGCCTCGCTGGTCGACCTGTACGGCGACTACGGCGGACGCCTCGAACCGGCCGCCATTGCGGGGAACCCCGATGACTGCATCGAGGGCGTACAGCGTGTCGCAGACGCCGGCGCCGAGCTGATCCTGTTCACGCCGTTCTTCGACGAGCCCGAACAGATGGAGCGCCTGACAGCCGAGGTCATGCCGCACCTCACCGGGTCGGCATAGCGGGTCCGAGGAGATCAGTTCGGCGCACCACACCGCCGAAGCAGCTCAGCGGCGTTCGAACGGCGACGACCACCCACGGTCAGGCATCGGTCGGGGCCCCATGGCGCGCCAGCGCGGCGTTGGACCAGCCGGGCTCGCCGGTCAGCTCTGCATCGAACCAGTCGGGCGGATCGAACGCCTCCGCCTCACGGCGGGAGGGGAACTCGACTTCGACGACGGCCAATCCCGCCAGCTGGCCGGCATAGAGGTCGAGCTCCGCGGTCAGGCCGTCGAGGTCGACCCGGTAGCGGGTCTTCTCCAGATGCCGGTCGCCGGCCAGCCCCCACAGCTCGTCGAACGCGGCGGCGTCGATGGCCACCTCGACCTCGGCTCGCATCAGGCCCGCGCCGCCCTTGACCGTCAGCACGTGGTGAGTGCCGTCGCTGCGGACCCGCACTTCGACGTCGCCCTCGACGGCGACGTATGCCTGGCGGAGCGAGGCCCCGGTTCCCAGGCCCGTCGGCATGCGGGCGACCCGGAACTTGCGCTCGATCTCGGCCACCCCAACACCTCAGCAGGACGGCTGGCGGGGGGCAAGGTTCGGGGGCGTTCGTCGCGTGCCGTCGACGCGTCCGGCGAACGGCGCTTCGAGCACCTCGTCGACCATCGGCGCAGCGGCCATCTCGAGCGCAATGCGACGAGCGTTGCGCAGCGTGTCATGGGTCATACCGGGAATGTGGCATCCGGCGCAGTCCGCTTGTCGGGTCCCGACGATGCTGGCTCCAGACGGGAGCCGAGTCGAGACCACGGGAGGCGATGTGACGGCCATCTTCCTTCTGATCCCTGCATTGCTGCTCACGCTCTCGGCGGCGGGGATGGTGTGGATACGGGTGGCGGCGGCCGAGTACCGCCACAACTGGAGCCTCCCGCGGAACATCACGCCCCGAACGAATCAGCGGTGATGACGTGACGATCACACTCGGCGGGAGCCTGAGCGCCGTCGAACCTCGGTGACGAAGGCGTCGAACAAGCGTTGTTGGACGGGGTCAGCGCCGGCGGTGTCCTCCGGATGCCACTGAACGCCGATCACCCACTGGTCGGGGATGGTGAGCTCGATGCCCTCGATCACCCCGTCGTCCGCCCACGCCACGGCTTCGAGGTCGGTGCCCAGCTTGTCGATCGCCTGGTGGTGCTGGGAGGAGATGTCGGCGACGGTGGCGCCCAACGCCGTCGCCAACCTCGATCCGTCCTGAACGCGGACGGAGTGGCCGATCGAGCCGCCCGCCACGCCCGGCACTCCATGGGGCACCTCCCCCGGGACGAGGTGCTGCTGGAGCGTGCCGCCACGGGCCACGTCGAGCACCTGGTGACCGCGGCAGATCGCCAGCGTCGGCATGGCCCGGGCGATGGCAGCACGGACCAGCGACAGCTCGAAGCCGTCGCGGCGGGCGATGACGCCGTAGACCTCCTGTTCCCGGGGCTGGCCGTAGGTCTCGGGGTCGAGGTCGCCGCCACCGATGAGCAGCAGACCGTCGAAGCGGTAGAGCAGCTGGTCAGCCTCGCTCTCGCCGAGATCGTCCGGCATGACCACTGCCCCCCGCGCGCCTGCCCGCCGGAGGGCCGCCAGGTAGGTCTCGGGGGTGGCCACGGCGCTCGTCGCCCAGCCCTCGATCCGGCCCGACCTCACGAGGTAGGCGGGCACGGCGATGAGCGGCGGCCCCGTCATGCGAGCTCGAAGTTGCGCCGCAGCTCCCAGTCGGTCACGACGCGGTTGTACGCGGCCCACTCCTGACGGGCGGTGTTCACGAGGTGGAAGTGGACGTCCTCGCCGAACGCCTTGGCCGCCAGCTCGCTGCCCTCCAGTTCCCCTATCGCCTCGACCAGCGTCGATGGCACGCGGGGCACGTCCTTGGCCTCGTAGGCATTGCCTCGGAACTCGGCGCCGGGGTCGAGGCGGTGCTCGATGCCGTGCATCCCGGCGGCGATGGTGGCGGCGAAAGCGAGATAGGGGTTGCAGTCGCCCCCGGGGATCCGCGACTCGATGCGGAACCCGGCTGCGTGGCCCACGAGCCGGAGGCCGCAGGTGCGGTTGTCGCGACCCCACACGATCGCCGTCGGCGCCCACGACCCGGGTTGGTACCGCTTGTACGAATTGACGTACGGCGCGAACAGGTACGAGAGCTCCCGGCTTCCCGCCAGCAGGCCCCCGACGTAGTGGCGGAACGTCTCGGACATGTGGTCGGCGGCGCCGTCTTCCCAATCGAGCGGCTCGTCGGCCTCTGCGCTCCACAGGCTCGAGTGGAGATGGCATGAGTTGCCGCATTCGTCCATCGTGTACTTGGCCATGAACGTGATCGCCCGATCGTTGAGCGCGGCGATCTCCTTGGCGCCGTTCTTGTAGATCGTGTGGCGGTCGGCCATCTCGAGCGCGTCGGCGTACCGCAGGTTGATCTCGTGTTGGCCCCGGCCGGCCTCGCCCTTGGAGAACTCGACCGGGACGCCCGCGCCGTCCATCGCGTTGCGGATCTGGCGGATCAGGTACTCGTCCTTGGTCGTCTGGAGGATGTGGTAGTCCTCGATGACCGCCGAGTGCGGCGTCAGCCCGGCGTAGCCCCTCGCCCCGGCGTCGTCGTAGGAGTCCTTGAACAGGTAGAACTCGAGCTCGGAGCCGCACTTCACCGCGTACCCCGCGGCGGCGGCCCGCTCGATCTGGCGTTGGAGGATCCGCCGGGGCGACACCTCGACCGGCCCGCCCGTCTCCTGGTCGGCCAAGTCGCAGACCACCAGCGCGGTCTTCTCGAGCCAGGGGACCAGGCGCAGGGTCGCGAGGTCGGGACGGAGCACGAAGTCGCCGTAGCCCGTCTCCCAGTTGGCGAAGCGGTAGCCGGGCAGGGGGTCCATGTCGATGTCGACTGCCAGCAGATAGGTGCAGGCCTCGACGCCCTCGGCCAGCACGTCGTCGAGGAAGAAGTGGCCGGTCACTCGCTTGCCCATCAGCCGACCCTGGAGGTCGGGGAACACCACGAGGACGGTGTCGACATCACCGTCGCCGATCATCGCGGAGAGGGTTTCTTGGTCGAGACGGCCGTGCTGCATGTCTTCTGCTCCTTCGCTGGGCCGACGCGACCCGATCAGGTTAGGACGATGTTTCGACCGAGACGTGTACGGCGCCACCGTTGGGATCGATGCGATCGAGCCAGCCCGCCCGCAGGTGGACCGGCATGGTGGGGACGGTGCGGCGCAGCCGCTCGGACCACAGGGTTCTCTCCGCTTGGTCGACGGTGATCCGGGGCCGGCGTGCGAAAGCGCTGCTGCGCAACAGGAAGCGCCCGTGGGGGACGGCCGCCCCGGGAGCGACGGCATTCGGGGACACCCAGCGCAACGGTGGCAGGCACTCTACGGGGACGCCGTCGGCGGCCGGCCACCGTGCGTCGGCGCGAAGCCAGTCCAGCATCGCAGCCACGACCCAGTCGCCGTCACGAGCGCAAACGCCCGCCGTCTCGGCGCCATGGAGCAGGTTGCCGGCGGCGAACACTCCGGGCGCCGAGGCGCGGTAGCCGGCATCGACGCGGGGCGCCCTGGTGCCGGGGTCGATGACGAGCCCGCCGCGGCGGGCGAGCTCGTGGTCCGGGAACCAGTCCCCGGTGAACACGACCGTGTCGCACTCCAGGCGCTGGGTGCCGCCCGTGTCCAGGCCCGTGAGCTCGACCGCCTCGACGCGCTTGCGGCCCGTGATCGCCGTGATCACGCTGCGGGTGAGCACGGGAACCCTCCCCCAGGTGGCCGCCAGACGCAGGGCGGCGTAGCTCTGGTGACGGCGTTCATCGGTCACCATGGCCGCGACGAGGCAGCCGGCGTGGCGGAGGGTGAGGACAGCCGAGAAGCTGACGTGCTCAGCGCCGACGACCACCGCCCGCCGGCCGATGGTCTCGTTCCCGAGCGCCACCAGCTGCTGGAGGGCGCCGGTGGTGAGTAGGCCCGCCGGGCGCGTGCCCGGGACCAGCCGGGCCGTGCGGGGCCGCTCACGTGTGCCCGTGGCGAGGAGGACGGCGCGGGCGCGGATCACCCCGATGCCACCCGGGCTCGTGGTCGTCACCGCCCGCCCAGTGGTGTCTCCGTCGCTGTCTGCCCAGCCGGTCACGGTGGTCGCCCCGCGCAGGTCGGCACCGGCGCGCTCGGCCCGGCCCACGCAGGCGCGCGCGTAGGCGGGTCCGCGCATGATCCGGTGGAACTCGCGCATCCCGTACCCGGGGTGGTCGGTGTGGCGAGGGATGCCGCCGAGCTCGGGCTCTCGGTCGACGACGACTGGGCGCACACCGGCTCGGGCGAGCGCCGTTGCGGCCGCGAGCCCTGCCGGGCCGCCGCCGACCACGAGGGCCTCCACCTCCTCCACCGAACCCGGAATCACGGCGTCAGCCCGAGGACCTGGGGCGCCGTGCGCCCGGTGTGCCGGGCGAAGCGCTCGACCACCTCGGCCGTGCAGTAGAAGCCCTGACACCGACCCATGAGGGCGCGGGTCCGCCGCCGCAGGCCGTCGAGGTCCGCCGGGGGCACGGGACTCTCACACGCGTCCCGGATCTCGGCTGCGGTCACCCGCTCGCAGTGGCACACGATGCGCCCGTACTCCGGGTCCGCGGCGATTCGGTCGGCGTCGAGGTAGGGGCGGGGCGCCTCGTCGCCCAGGTTGGGCATGCGCACGCCGACCGCGTCCGGGCGCTCGTCGACGTCGACGCCGGTGGCGGCCAGTTCGCCGGCTACCCACTCGGCCAACGCCAGGGATGACGTCAACCCGGTCGAGCGGATGCCGCCGAGGCACATGGTCCGCTCGTCCGGCCGGAACGCAAGCCGATAGTCGGCCTGCTCGGTGGCGGCACGCAGCCCCGCGTACACCGCGGTCACCTCCTCGTCGAGCAGTGCGGGCACGATCCGGCGACCGTGCTCGAGCAGTCCGAAGATGCCGTCCTCGGTCGAGGCGGTCTCCGTCTTGTCGTCGAGGTCCTCGGCCGTAGGGCCGAGCAGGACGTTGCCGAAGACGGTGGGGCTCACGAGCACGCCCTTCGAGCGCGCCGTCGGCACCGGCAGCAGGATGTGGCGCACGAGCGGGCGGGCGAGCTTGTCGAAGACGATCAGCTGGCCTCGCCTAGGGGTGACGGTGAACCCTTCATGCCCCAGGCATCGCTCGACGTCGTCGGCTCGCAGGCCCGCGGCGTTCACGACCCAGTGGCAGCGCAGCCCCCCACGGGGTGTGGCGAGCAGCCAGTGGTTGCCGGCGCGCTCGGCTCCGGTGACCGGGCACGATCGGTGGAGGGCGACACCGTTGGCGACCGCCTCGGTGGCGTAGGCCAACGGCGTGGTCCAGGGGCAGACCAGGGACTCGTCGGGGACGCTGAGGGCGCCGACCGCCCCGGGGCCGAGGTGCGGCTCGCGCCGGTACAGCTCGGCGGCGTCGACGATGTCGCAGCGCTCGTAGCCGTTGGCCGTCGCCTGTTGGGCCAGCGCGGGGAGCAGGGCGTGCTGCTCCTCGGTCCAGGCCACGAGCAGCGCGCCGGTGCGCTCGACGGGGATCCCGGCCTGCGCTGCGTACGCCGACAGGAGCGCGTGCCCCCGGGCCACAAGGCGGGACTCGGCCGTGCCCGGCGTGGCGTCGAAGCCGGTATGGAGGATGGCGGTGTTGGCCTTGCTCGTGCCCGCGCCGACGTCGGGCCCGGCCTCGAGCAGGGCAACGCGCAGGCGGGCACGCCCGAGGCGGCGGGCGACGGCTGCACCCACGACGCCGGCCCCGACGACGGCGACGTCGACCGCCCCGACGGTCATCGGGCAAGCGCGATCGTCGCCTCGGCCGCGCGACGCCAGTCCTGGAGCCGGGAGTCTGCCTCGTCTCGCGTCACGCGCGGCTCGTAGACGACGGCGGGCTCCCAGGCGCCGATCGCCTCGGCCGCGGTCGCGGCCGCCCCGAGCCCGAGGCGGGCGAAGGCGGCGACGCCGAGCGCGGTCGCGTGCGGCGACACGTACACCTCCACCGGCGCCTGGAGCAGGTCGGCCTGGGTCTGCATGAGGACGCGCGAACGGGTCAGCCCGCCGTCCACCCGGAGACGCGCCAGCGGCGCCCCCAGGTCGTCGCGCGCCGCCCGGGCCAGCCAGGCCACCTGCGCGGCGATGCCCTCGATCACGGCGCGCACCAGCTCGGCTCGCGTGGTCGCGAGCGAGAGGCCAGTGAACGCGCCGCGGGCGTTCGTCTCCCAGAACGGCGCCGCCAGGCCTGCCAGTCCGGGCACGAAGGTCACCCCGCCCGCGCCGTCCGCCTGCCCGCCCAGCCGGTCGAGGTCGGTCGCCCCGTCGACGACGCCGATCTGGGTGAGCCAGTGCACGGCGGCACCCACCGTGTACACCTGGCCATCGAGGCAGTAGGTGGTGACCGGGGACCCGCCGCCGGCGCTCGGGAGCTGCCAGGCGATGCACGCCACCAGCCCGCTCTGGGATCGGCGCGGCTCGGGACCGGTGGTCGCGAGCAGGAACGCGCCCGTGCCGTACGTGCACTTGGCTTCCCCGGCCGCCAGGCAGCCCTCGGCGAACAGGGCGGCCTGCTGGTCGACGGCCAGACCCACCACGGGAACCTCGGGGCCGAACGTCGTGGTCGTGCCCACACGCTCGGCACACGTCACGATCTCGGGTAGCTCGTCGGCCTCGACGCCGAAGAGCGCCGTGGCCTCCGGCGCCCACGCGACCCCGTCGAGGTCGAGCAGCAGTGAACGGGATGCGGTGGCGGCGTCGGTGACGAACGCCCCGCACAGCCGGTGTAGCAGCCACACGTCAGTCGTCGTCGCGACGCCTTCGTGGGTGACGTGCTCGCGCAGCCAGGTGATCTTCGGTGCCACGAAGTAGGGGTCGAGCTCGAGGCCGGTGAGCGCGGCCAGACGCGGGCCGTGGGCGCGGAGCCGCTCGCACACGCTGGCGGCCCGGCGGTCCTGCCAGACCAGCGCCGGCGCCGCCGGCGAGCCGGTGGCGCGATCCCACGCGAGCACCGTCTCGCCCTGGTTCGAGAGCGCGACCGCGTCGATGGGGGTCGCAGCGGCTCGCACGGCGGCTCCGCCGGCGTCCACGACCGACCGCCACAGCTCCTCGGGGTCCTGCTCGACGCCCCCTCCATCGAGCGCCACAGGGTGGACGGCCGCCTCGGCCTCGCCGAGCACCTCGCCACCGGGGCCGACGACGAGGGCCTTGGTCGCCGATGTGCCCTGGTCGACGGCGAGCACCGTCGTCACGACGAGCGCGTTCCGAAAATGGGGTCGCCGCTATGTGCCGCCAGCCCCGCCCGGAGTGGGGGCCGGCGCCGGCGGGGGCGCAGGAATCCCCTCGCCCCGCTCCAGCGCAGCCAGCTCCCGCTCGATCCTGAGGAGCTCCTCTTCGCTGCCCTGCACTCGCGGACCCGTGAACCACTTGCGGGCCGAGACCAGCCACCAGAGCCCCACCAGCGCCAGCGCGGCGATGAACACCGGACCGGCGAAGTTGAACAGGTTCCGGTTGCTGCCCTCCCACGGCGGCCAGAACGCGTCCACCGGCCCGTACACCGGCAGGACGAACAGGATGACGATGATCACCACCCAGGCGATCGCCGTCCAGCCCACGAGCGGGCTCCAGCGGCCGAGGTTCCACGGCCCTGGGCGGAAGTCGGGGTTGCGGAGCCGCAGGAACACCGGCGTCACATAGGCCGTGTAGAGCCCGATGCCGGTGATCGCCACGAACGCGAAGAAGGCATACGAGTAGTTGTCGAATTGGACGAGCGACAGCAGCCCCAGCAATGCGCACACGATGACGCCGAACCAGACGGCGTTGGTAGGCGTGCGCGTCTTCGGGTTGATGCGGCTCCAGAGCCCGCTGCCGGGTATCCCGCGGTCGCGGGCCATCGCGTAGACGGTCCGCGACAGCGACGTCATGCCGAACATCCCGCAGAAGAACTGCCCGAGGACCGCGGTGAACACGAGCAGCTTGGCCATGTTGCCGCCGACGGCCTGCTCGAACAGGGTGGGCGCGGAGTTGATGCCGACGAGGGCGATGTCGTCGTAGGCCCCGACCGGCACTGCGGCGATCATGACCACGGTGATGACCCAGGCGGCCAGCGCCGAGATCCACACCGACCGCACCATGGCCTTCGAGGCGTTGACGGCCGCGTCTTTGGTCTCCTCGGCCACGTGGGCCGAGGCGTCGTAGCCTGTGAGCATGTACTGGGACAGCAGCAAGCCGATCGGGAAGACGTAGAACCAGTACGCCCCCGTGAAACCCCACCCGGTCAGGTTCTTGCCGTCGAGCAGCGAGCCGAAGCCCTCGGTGTTGCTCGGGATCACGAGCATGGCGATGACGATGAGCGCGGCACCGATCACGTGCCACCACACGCTGATGTCGCCGAGCCACTTCAGCAGGCGGACGCCGAAGGTGTTCAGCAGGCCGTGGAGGACCAGGATCACCGCGAAGATGATGTACAGGGCGGATGCATCGGCCAGCGAGTAGCTGAAGATCGAGTCGATGTAGTAGTCGAGGAAGAACGACGTGAACACGGCCAGGGCGTAGTCGACGCTGGCGACGACTCCGATGAGGCCGAGGATGTTCACCCAGCCCGTGAACCACGACCAGCCCGCCTGGTTCCTCTTGGCCAGCTTTGCCGA
This sequence comes from Acidimicrobiales bacterium, assembly GCA_035697145.1. Lineage (GTDB taxonomy): Bacteria > Actinomycetota > Acidimicrobiia > Acidimicrobiales > VFJN01 > DASQUK01. Next base: position 3,732 of record DASSDL010000230.1, on the reverse strand, counting down.
CCAGTAGTACATGCCGCCGGCGGTCGGGTAGGCCGAGTTCACCTCGGCCATGGCCATGGCCACCAGCGTCGAGAACAGCCCGACGATGGGCCACTGGAAGAGGATCGCCCGCGGCCCGCCGGCCTGCATGCCCAGGTAGAAGACCGTGAGGTTGCCGGCGAGGATCGAGATGATCGTGAACGAGACCGCGAAGTTCGAGAACTGACTGAGACCTCGCCGCAGCTCCTGGGCGTAGCCCAGGTGGTGAAGAGTCCGCTGGTCCTCGTCGAGAACCGCGGGTTGTTCGACGGCCACGCGGGAGCCCCCCTTCCCGTCGGTGCACCTATGGCAACGATCGATACCACGACTTGAGGGAAATAGCCAGGATCTCCCGACCGGGCGGACGATTCACTCAGGGGTCACGTAAGCGGCGGTGATGCCACCGTCGACCACGAGTGCGGCGCCCGTCATGAAGGAGGATTCGTCGGAGGCGAGAAACAGCGCGGCGCGGGCGATCTCCTCGGCTGCGCCGGGGCGGCCCATGGGGATGTGCACGAGGCGTCGCGCTGCCCACGCCGGGTCAGACATGAGCTGCCGCATGAGTGGCGTGTCGATTGGGCCCGGGCACAGCACGTTGGCCCGGATCCCCTGGCGGGCGTACTCGACCGCGGTCTCCCGTGTCATCGCGAGCACACCCCCCTTGCTCGCGGTGTAGGCGATCTGGGGTACCGCCGAGCCCACCAGGGCGACCAGCGACGAGACGTTCACGATCGTGCCGCCGCCCGACGCGAGCAGCGCGGGGATCCCGAACTTCATCCCCAGCCACACTCCCTTGAGGTTCACCGCCAGCACGCGATCCCACGTGGCCTCGGGGGTCTCCAGGGTTCCCGCGTCGTCGCCTGGGAGGATGCCGGCGTTGTTGTACAGCACGTCGAGCCGACCGAAGGCGTCGATCGCAAAGCGGACCATCGCCTCGGCATGCCCGGCGTCGGACACGTCGGCGTGCACGAAGGCGGCCTCGCCACCGCCGGCGCCGATGGCGGCGACGGCGGCCTCGCCCTCGGCGTCGACCACGTCGGCGATTGCCACCCGGGCACCCTCGGCCGCGAAGAGCTCGGCGGCCACGCGACCGATGCCGCTGGCTGCTCCCGTGATCAGTGCCACCTTGTCATCGAGTCGTCCCATTCCTGCTCCCTGTGATCCGACGGGCCACGGCGCCGGGGACAATGTCGAATGTGACGACCGGGGTCAACGGGCGCGTGCGCCGATGACCGGCCCCCACTGCCCGACCTGCGGAAGCCAACCGGCGCGGACAGAACCGGACGGGGACTTCGGCCCCGGGCGTGGCAGGCCGGGTCGGGGGTACCGTTCAGCGTGATGGGCGCACTGGTCGCGATCGAGGAACGCAAGAAGCTCCTGAGCGACGTGTGGCTGTTCCACGGCGCCACCGACGAGGAGCTCACGATGCTGGCCGAGCTGGCCTACGAGGTCACGATCGGTCCGCACGTCGACATCGTCAATGAGAACGAGTTCGGCGACGAGCTGTTCTTGGTGGTCGACGGACATGCGGCCGTGACCAGGAACGGGGTCGACTTGGGCGTGCTCAATGCCGGCGACTTCTTCGGCGAGATGGCGATGCTGGGCACAGGCGTCCGTACTTCCACCGTGCGCTCGATCGTCGCCATGACCCTGCTCGGCCTGCGCGCCGAGCACTTCGACGACGTGCTCGCGTCCGATCCGATGGTCGCGCGGCGGGTGCTCAGCGTGGTGGTGCGGCGTCTCGAAAGGACCGACCGCCGACTGGCCGAGCTCGAAGGCCAGCCCCGCTCGGGCTGACCGGCGCGCGAGGCACTCGACCTCGAACAACCGCTGGTGCAGGCGGAGCCGAGGCTCGCCTCTGTGGGGCGCTGCCTACTGCCGCCGACGGTGGGGACCACCGATCATGAGCCCATGCCGACAAGCACGCCATTTCGCCTCGCTGGGAGGACCGCGCTCGTCACCGGGGGAGCGTCCGGCATCGGCGCCGCCACCGCCCGCCGGCTTGCCGCGGAAGGTGCGCGCGTGGTGGTCGCCGCTACGCCGTGCTCGATCGCGCCGCCGACCTCGGCGAGCATTACCTGCTTGTGTCTGGGGTGCTGCTCGTCGCCACGGCGATCCTCAACCCGGGTGGCGTCGCCGATGGCGTACGGCGCTGGGTGGCGGCCCTACGCTCTCGCCCCGGGGGACGGGGCGCGGCGGCCGCGGCTCGACTGCACCAGACGGCGGAGGCCGAGCCTCCGCCGGTGACCGTGGGAGCACCTACATGACACCTGTGGAAGCGACCGACCCCGACGCCAGTGCGGCCGGTTTCGACCTGGGCCAGACCGATCGCCTGCTGACCACCACCCGGGCGGTCCGCAAGCGCCTCGATCTCGACCGGCCCGTGGATCGTGCGCTGGTGCTCGACTGCCTGCGCATCGCCACTCAGGCGCCATCCGGTGGGAACAGCCAGCCGTGGCGATGGCTGGTGGTCGACGACCCCGACGTGCGGGCCGGTCTGGCCGAGCTGTACCGGCGCGGCTACGGGCCCTACATCGAGCTCCAGAAGGCGGCGATCGTGGCGGCCGGAGGCGACCAGAACCACCCGATCGTCCGCAGTTCCGACTACCTGGCCGAGCACCTGCACGAGGTGCCGATCCACGTCATCCCGTGTCTGCTCGCCCGACTTCCCGAGCGTCCCACGCCGGTCGACACGGCCGGGTTCTACGGGTCGATCCTCCCGGCGGTGTGGAGCTTCGCGCTCGCCCTGCGCAGTCGTGGCCTGGGCACCGCGTTCACGACCCTCCACCTGCACCACGAGCGGGAGGCCGCCGAGCTGCTGGGCATCCCCGACACCGTGACACAGGTGGCCCTGCTGCCGGTGGCCCACGTCACCGGCAGCGGCTTCGCGCCCGCCGACCGCAAGCCCGTCGAGGCCGTCACCTACTGGAACCGCTGGAAACTGCGGTCCTGACCCTCGTCCGCGCCACACGACAGACAGGAAGACCATCGAGGGGTACTTGTCGCGCGTGTACGCCAAGACCGGCTGTGCGTCCCGGCTCGAGCTGATCCGCGCCATCGACACCGGCGCGGTGCAGCTGGGTGATCCTTGATGCCGACGCACTCGCCGTCGGATCCCGCCCGCGCTCGCCATGCGGCCGGCCGGAGCGGATAATCACGCTATGGCGGTTGAGCCCCGCATGGTGTTCCTGGGATTCGGCAAGTTCGCTCGCGCCGACAAGATCTACGCCCTCGAACCGCTGCGGGGAGATCAGCGTGGCGATGGGCGACGCACCAACGTGTGGGTCGAAGGAATGGACGGACCGATCGTCGCATCGCGGACGGAGCGGACGATCCTCCACGACATGGGTCAGGACCCCGCGGCGCAAGCCCCCATCGTCGACGAGGCGCTCGATCTGGCCGAACGCCTGGTCGCCGCCGCCGACGCCGGACGCGTCGACCTCGGCGACCTGGGTCGGCGCGCCCGCCACCTGCTCGCCGCCACGACCGCCCCGTCCCGAGAAACTCCCGATGGTCGGGGCTGAGGTTTACAGGCCCAGCGGATAGCGCGTTCCGCAGGCACCCGCGTGGGAATTTGTTGCCGGGTCGCAGCTCAACAGCTGGGCCTCCCAGCAGCGCTGACCACCGGGTTGCCCGTGACCACCGGGACCGCCGACCATGTATCTGTCACCGGCGCGACGTTGCCGTCGCCCGGCACCTGGATTATCGAGGTCA
>DASSDL010000229.1:0-21980 GCA_035697145.1 Acidimicrobiales bacterium | reverse complement strand
TCGCCGACCACCTGTCGATGCAGGCCGCCGCCGTGTCCCATCACCTGGCCAAGCTGCGGCTGGCCGGCGTAGTGACCACCCGTCGGGAGGGGAACCGCATCTACTACGCGGCCCACGACGACCACGTCGAGGCCCTCGTCCAAGAAGCGCTCCACCACGCCGAGCACCTCGGGGTCGGCCCGGCACGGCATCACCGCAGCAGAGTGCGCCGCGCATGACCAATCACCACCAGCATGACCACACGGCTCGTGGTGAGCACGCTCACGATCGCGACCACACCGATGTCCACCCACCCGGCCGCGGGCAGGGTTGGCGCGGTGTGGCGCAGCGGTTCGGAGGGCACAGCCACGACCACGGCGACCACATCGGTGACCACCTCGAGGCGAGCCGGCAAGGTCTGCGGGCCCTGTCGATCAGCCTGGGCGGGCTCGGTGCCACCGCCCTGGTCCAGGCGGCCGTGGTGGCGATATCGGGCTCGGTGGCACTGTTGGCCGACACGATCCACAACGTGTCCGACGCGCTGACCGCCGTCCCGCTCGGTGTCGCATTCGTGCTCGGTCGGCGGCGGCCCAATCGGCGCTACACCTACGGCTACGGACGCGCCGAAGACCTGGCCGGCGCCTGCATCGTCGCCGTGATCGCCCTGTCGGCCGTGGTCGCCGCCTGGCAAGCCATCGAGCGGCTGGCCGACCCCCGGGACATGCACCAGGCGAGATGGGTGGCCGTGGCCGGGCTGGCGGGCTTTCTCGGCAACGAGGCAGTCGCTTGCTACCGACTCCGCGTCGGGCGACGCATCGGATCCGCCGCCCTCATGGCCGACGGCCTGCACGCCCGCACCGACGGGCTCACCAGCCTCGCCGTGCTCGGCGCCGCCCTCGGGTCAATCGCCGGCTGGCCGCTCGCCGACCCTGTGATCGGCCTCGTCATCAGCGTCGCCATCGCTCGGGTGCTCCGTATCGCGGCTCGCGACATCTACCGACGTCTCATGGACGGCGTCGAGCCCCAGATCGTCGACCACGTCGCCGACCAGCTCACATCGGCCCCCGACATCCGGGCCGTCGAGCGCGTGCGGGTGCGCTGGATCGGCCACCAACTCCATGTCGACGCCGACGTGGTCCTTGACGCCAACCTCGCCCTGTCCCGCGTCCATGACATCCTCGAAGACGCCCGGCACTCGCTGCTGCACCACGTCCCCCGTCTCGCCGACGCCCTCTTACACGCCAGCCCCACCAGCGACGGCGGCCCCGACCCCCACGCCCTCACCCGACATCACCTCGCCACAAGCTGAGGCCGTCGGCGACCTTTCAGTCGTCGTTCGTCAGCAGGACCAGACCGTCGTGCTCGGCGAAGCCGGCGAAGTCCGCGTCAGCGGAGGTGGTTCGAGCACCGTGGCGGCGAGCAGGACCAGCAGACCCACGAGGCCACCACGACAGCGACTCCAACGAGCAGCCAGATCCAGAGTCCGATCAGCAGCAGTCGTCCAGCTCGTCGGTGCGCCAGTGCTCGATGCCTTCGCGGGCGGCGACGTAGACGATGCCGAGCCCAGCCAGCGGGTCGGCCCACCACCAGCCGAACAGCGCGTTGAGGCCGAGACCGGCGAGCAGGATTGCCGACAGCCAGACGCACAGCATCGTCTCGGTCGCGTCGGCGGTCACCGCTCGACTGCCTAGTTGTTCACCAACACGCCGTTTGGTGTGGGCCAACAGCGGCATGACCGCCAGCGATACCACGGCGAGGCCAATCCCGAACAGGCTCCGTTCGGGCTCGGCGCCTGTCGCGAGCTCACGCACCGACTCGATCCCGACCCCCACCGCGAGCAGCAGGAACGTGCCGGCGATCAGGCGAATCGCCCGGCGCTCCGCTAGCTCGGACAGCTCGTGGCCGTGGCGGTCCTTGGCGAGACGCCAGATGATCACCGACCCGGCGAACACCTCTACGTACGAGTCGATCCCGAAGCCAACGAGAGCGATCGAGCCAGCGGCGACGCCGGCCACGATCCCGGCAACGCCCTCGATGCCGTTCCAGGCGATCGTGAACCATGCCAACGACCGGCCACGCCGCAGCAGCCGCTCACGGCCCGTTCCGGACTCGACATGGACGCTCACGTGCTGCCGTCCTGAGGGCACGCGGCAAGAGGTAGCCGGGACAGAGTGATGAGCGCGTCGGCGAACACGGGATCAGCAAGCACGACTTGGTCATTTTCGTTCATCACTGCCAAGGTCAGATCAGTGCCTGGAGGGCGGCGTAGACGGCGGTCGAGATTTGATGTTTGGCGTCGTTGGGTGAGGTCGTGGTGGTGCCGCGCAGCCACGATCCGGTCCAGTGGCGGCATGGTCCGAACACGAGGGCCCATCGCATGGCCGGTTCGACGTCGGGAAGCTCGCCGGCCGCGACCCGGTCGGCGATCCATTGGGCAGCGCGTTCGTGGGTGTCGGTGTTGAGCGCGGCGATCGATGGTTCGTCGTCGTCGAGGAAGGGTGCTCGGCGCATGGCGAACAGGAACGTGGCCAGGGCCGGATGGTCGACCACCCAGTCGATGTATGCGCCGACTTGGGCGGCGATGCCGGTCCGTGCGGTTCTGGTGCGCAGCAGGGCCGCGAGGCCGGCCTCCTGGGTCTGGCGGAGGCCGTCGAGGTAGAGGCTGGCGGCGATTCTCTCCTTCGAGCCGAAGTGGTGGTAGATGCTGCCTGTGCTGGCGCCGGCCTTCTTGCGGATGTCGGCGAGGGTGGTCTGGTCGTAGCCGATGCTGGAGAAGCACTCGAGGGCTGCGTCGAGGATCGCCTGGCGCCGGCGTCGGGTCGATTGGGCGCGCGAGCCGGACTCGATGGATTCGGTCGGCTCGCTGGGTGCGGTCATGGTGCCGGCGATACTAGGTCGCACTGCCACACTTTAGAACGATTGACTGGAATACAGTTCTAGAACCATAATCCGTTGAATGCGGCAGCTCACCTGCACGGCGCCGGGTGTGGTCCGGTGGCTCGACGTCCCCGACCCGAGCATCGTCGACCCTACCGATGCACTCGTCCGCCCGGTCGCGGTCGCCCGCTGCGAGATCGACCCGTTCCTGGTCTTGGCCGGTCCCACCGGCGAGCACGGCTTCGCGCTGGGACACGAGGCGGTGGTGGAGGTGATGGCCGTCGGCTCTGACGTCGATGATCTGGCTGTCGGCGAGTTGGCCCTGCCGTCGTTCCAGATCAGCTGTGGCGCGTGTCCCACCTGTCGGCGGGGCCACACCGCCAACTGCGAGCTGTACCCGGTGCTGTCCGACTTCGGCATGCAGCCATTGTCGGGCGTCGAATATGGCGGGATGCTCGCCGATCTCGTCCGGGTGCCGCATGCCCACGCGATGCTCACGCCGCTTCCCGCCGGGCTCGATCCGGTCGCAGTGGCGAGCGTGCCCGACAACGTGGCCGACGGCTATCGCGCCGTTGCCCGCCATCTGCAGCAGCGCCCGGGAGCCGACGTGCTCGTCGCCTGTCATGGCACACCGAGCATCGGCTTGTACGCGGCACAGGTGGCGCTGGCGCTCGAGGCCGGCACGGTTACGGTGGCCGGTGCCGATGAAGAGATCCTTGCCCTCGCCGAGCGCATCGGCGCAGCGCCCCTGCGCACCGACTTCGCCGACCGGCCCGGCACGTGGCCGATCGTGGTCGACTGCGGACACCGGGTCGAAGGACTCCACTGGGCCATCCGCGCCACCGAGCCCGAGGGCATCCTGCACAGCGTCTCGTACTACGCGGCCGAGCCCATGGTGCCGATGCCGCTAGGACGGCTCTACACGCTCGGCATCGACTTCCGCATCGGCCGGGCCCACTCCGCCGCGCTCCTTTCCGAGGTCATCGATCTGGTGGCCGACGGGCGCCTTCACCCCGAGCAGGTGACGACCAGCGTCATCGACTGGGAAGAGGCACCGGACCGGTACAGCGACGACACGGTGAAGCTGGTCGTCTCCCGCTCCACCGGCCGGTCGGTCGCAGATCCTGGAGCAACGCCATGACCCTGCTCAGCTACACCGTCGACGCCGCCGTAGCCACGATCACGATGGACGACGCCAAGGCCAACGCGCTCTCGCCGACGATGCTCGAAGAGCTCGGCGCGGCGTTGGGTCGAGCCGAGTCCGACGGGGTGGGCGCCGTCGTCCTCGCGGGACGCCCGGGCCGGTTCTCGGGCGGCTTCGATCTCGGCGTGCTCGGCACCGGCGGGGCAGAGGCCCAGCGCATGCTCCGTGGCGGGTTCGAGCTGGCCGAGCGTCTCCTGGGCTTCCGCCGCCCGGTCGTGATGGCCTGCACCGGCCACGCGGTGGCCATGGGGCTGTTCCTCCTCTGCTCGGGCGACTATCGGATCGGCGCCACCGGTGACTTCAAGCTCCAGGCGAACGAGGTCGCCATCGGCCTGACCATGCCGTACCCGGCGCTCGCGATCCTCCGCTACCGGCTCACACCCTCGAGCTTCGACCGCGCAGTTGGGCTGTCCGAGGTGTTCTCACCACCCGAGGCCGTCGAGGTCGGACTGCTCGACCGGCTCGTAGACGCCGACGCCGTCGTGCCCGTCGCCCAGGAGGTCGCGACCTCAGTCGTGAGACTCGACCCAGCCGCACACGCAGCCAGCAAACGCCGGGCCCGCGCCACCCTGCTCGCCGACCTCCGAGCCGGCATCGACACCGAGTTCCCGAAGGTCGGGGCCACCCGTTAGCCCTGCTGGCACGGTCCGTCCACCGAAGTCGATTCACCAATCGCTTGGTCGCTGCGGTGACTAGCGGGTCAGCGGTTGGTGGCCCCAGGTGCTGATCCGGTCGTAGCGGCGGTTCTCGTCCCAGCTCTCGGACACGAGCCGGGCGCCGTGGCCGACCTCGACCTGGAAGCCGGCAGGCGACGTGACGTAGAAGCTGAACATCTGGTCGTTGGGGTGGTGGCCGAGGCCGCTGGCGATGGCGCAGCCGGCGTTCCAGGCCCGGTCGAAGGCGTAACCGACGTCATCGCGGTCGGCGACCTCGACCATGAAGTGGTGGAGCCGCTGCGGCAGATCGAACGGTGCTCGGGCCAGTGCAAGGGAGTGGTGCCGGGGGTTGCAGTGGTAGAAGCGGATCTCCAGCTCGATGCCAGCGGCGATCTCGGTCTCGACCCAGTCGGTCTGGCGCATCCCGAGCCCTTCGGTCACAAAACGGTGCGACTCGTCGAACGCGGTGGTGGCGAACACGACGTGCCCGAAGCCCTTGTCCTCGGTCACGAACCCGCCGCCGACGAGCTGCGAGGCGAATGGCTGCTCTGCTTCGGCGAGGCCGTGGGTCACCTCGACCCGAACGCCCCACGGCGCCTCGGTGCACGCCAGCTGGTCGACCCGCCGGGCGACGGTGTCCTCGCTGGTAGCGCGCGCGACGGGGTAACCGGCGTCCTCCAGGCGGGCCACGGTCGCGGCCCAGACGTCCGGGCCGGCGGCCTCGAAGCCGAGGAAGGCGGCGTCTGCCGACGTGCCGTCGGCCACGACGATCCGCCGTGCCTTGGCGTCGTTGCGCCATGTGCTGGGGTCGTCGCCCGGCACCAGGCCCACGATGTCGGCGAAAAAGGCGCTGAGCGCGGCCACGTCCGGTACCTCGATGCCGAGGTAACCTAGCTGCAGGTCACCGAGCATGGTGACCCCCGGCCAGTGCGGCAAAGCGGGTGCGGATGGTGCCGATGCCCTCGACCCAGCTCGTGAGGCTCTCGCCGGGCTGGAGGAACCGCGGCGGTTGGCGCGTGAAGCCGACGCCGCCGGGGGTGCCGGTGAAGATGATGTCGCCTGGCAGCAGCGGCACCACGGCCGACAGTTCGGCGACCAGCTGTGGCACCCCGAACACCAGGTCGCTGGTCCGGGCGTCCTGCACGGTCTCGCCGTCGAGGGCGCAGCCGAGGGCCAGGTCGTCGGGGTCGCCGAGCTCGTCGGGCGTGACCACCCAGGGACCGAGGGGCGCGAAGCCCCGGTGCGACTTCCCGAGGCTGAACTGGCCCCCGGCCGCGAACTGCAGTGTCCGGTCGGACAGGTCCTGGCCGACGGTGAGTCCGGCGACGTGCGACCACGCGTCGGCGGCGCCAACCCGGTCGGCCCGGCGCCCGATGACGACGACCAGCTCCACCTCCCAGTCGACGGTGCCGTTGGGCAGCTCGACCTCGGCGAAGGGACCGGTGATGCTCGCCGGGAACTTGGTGAATGTGGCCGGCACGCTCGGCACGTCCATGCCTGACTCGGCGGCGTGCGACCGGTAGTTGAGCCCGATGCCGAACACCTGCCGGGGCGCGGGCACCGGCTCACGCAGCTCGTCCTCGTCCAACTTCACCGACGTAGCGGCGCTCAGGTCGAGGTCGGCGACGACGGCCCGCACGGCGTCCCACTCCTCGTAGAGGCTCTGGACGTCGGGGCCGTACCTGCCGCCGGACATCTTGGCGATGTCGACGCCGCGGCTGTCGTCCCCGGGCACCACCAGCGTCGCCCGCCCACCGAGGTTGGCGATCCTCATGCCGTCACCGCGTTGGAGTCGGCGGCGTCCCAGGGCATCGAGGCCGAGACCCAGTGGGTGATCGGCTCGGCCTGGTCGTTGCGGTGCAGGTGCCGGGGCGGCTGGGCGAAGGTGGCGTATGGCCGGCACCGCAGGACGACCCGATGCTCCTCGACGGCCATGGCAGCGACGAAGGGCCGGGTGTCCTCGGCCAGCGGCTCGCCCGACATGCGGCCGGCCACCGCCATCATCACGTCGACCACGAGGACCGGATCCTCGTCGACCGATGCATCGCAATACACCTGCAGGTAGCTGAAGGGCCAGCGCTCGTCGAGCACGCAGAGGCTGACCTTGCCGAGCCGTGCGACCGCCTTCGCCTTGCCCCGGTCGCGCATGGTCGACACCAACAGATCATCGTCTTCGGTCGGCACGTAGTACACGACCGACATCGCGGGACCATCCGCCCGCCGGGCGGTCCCGAGGATGCAGGTGCGGTGGGTGCGGACGAACGACCGCCGCTCGGACGGGAGCATGTCGCGGTTGGTGGGCGGGGTGAACGGCTCGGACGCCAGCGGCAGGATCAGCATATTATCGGATGATAACATAGGCCCATGCGCAGGAGGCGAGAAGACATCCGCAAGCAGCTGCTCGAGTCGGCGCTGGTGGAGTTCGGCGCCAAGGGGTTCGACGGCGCGTCGACCCGTTCGATCGCCCAGCGCGTCGACGCCCACCAGCCCCAGATCAACTACCACTTCGACTCGAAGGAGGCGTTGTGGGCCGCTGCGGTCGACCACCTCTTCGGGCTGCTCAACGACCAGCTCGCCGACCTGCAGCTGCCTGCCGGTACCGACGATCCCGCCGAGCTGGCCACGGCGTTCGCCGAGGCAGTGCGACGGTTCGTCCGCTTCGCCGCCGCTCACCCCGAGCTCAACCAGATCATGGTGCACGAGGCCACCGAGCACAGCGACCGCCTCCGCTGGATGGTCGACCGCCACGTCCACCCCCTGTACAACGCGACACGAGCCGTGTGGCAGCGGCTACGCGACGCAGGCATCGCCGCGCCGATCGATCCCGCCATGGTCCACTACGTGATCGTCGGCGCCGCCTCGCTGCCCTTCGTCAACGCACCCGAGGCCCGCCTCCTCACCGGCGCCGAGCCGACCGATCACGCCTGGGTCGAGTCGCACGCCAACGGCCTCGTCGCCACCCTGCTGCCCGGACTGCCCGCGGCAGAAACTCCAACGGGGCGTTCCCTCAAGGCAGAGGCTGCCGACCCGTTTGCATCGCGCTAACCCTGGCGCGCCTTCCAGCGAGGGTTGCGCTTGTTGACGACGAACGTCCGACCTCGACGACGGACTACGACGGATCCGTCCTTCTGCTTCAACTGCTTCAACGAACTCCGAACCTTCATGCTGACGCTCCTCAATTCATAGGCCAGAACGGCATTCGACACGCCGAAATTCCGACCAATAGCGGGCGGCTCACGGTTCACGTGGGGAAACGGCGTTGCCGGGGGACGACGAGCGAGACGTCGGCCTCATCGCACACCTTCAGCCTGCAGGCTCCTCGACACCGCACACCCCGTGGGTTGTGGATCTCGTCGCCTATCGATTATCGTCGATCATCGATGGCAGTGGATCGTGCTTCTGCGGAGGTGTGGGCGAGTTGGTTCCGGGCGTTGGGGGATGCGTCGCGGGTGTTGATCTTGAACCAGCTGGCGGTGGCCCGGCGGCCGCTGACGGTGGGCGAGATCGTCGACGTAGTGGATGTGGGTCAGTCGACGGTGTCGCATCACCTCAAGCTGCTGGCCGACACCGGTTTCGTGCTGGTCGAGCGGCGCGGCAACACCAGCTCGTATCGGGTCAACGACCGCTGCTTGGAGGTCTTCCCCTCGGCGGCCGAGGTCGTGATGGGGCAACTGCCGCGTTTTGACCCGCTGCCCGCGGCGTGCGTCGCGCCGTGGCAGCGCGACGACGAGACACAGACCACGGGGACCGGTCGGAACGGCGCGACTCGAGACGGGTAGCGGCGACATGACTGACAACGACGGACTGGTAGACAACCTGAAGGCGCACTATGGCGCTGCGGCTCGCAAGGCCGCGAAAGGTGCACCGGTCGTCGAAGAGTGCTGCGGCACCGCGATCGACGCCTGCTGCGCTCCGGGGGCGAAGGACTCGGCTGAGACCTTCGGCGCCGGCCTGTACGACGCCGCTGAACTGCGGGAGCTGCCGGCCGAGGCCGTCGCCGGGAGCATCGGTTGCGCCAACCCAGTCGCGCTGGCCCGACTCGAGCCGGGTGAGGACGTGGTGGATCTCGGCTCGGGCGGCGGCATCGACGTGCTGCTGTCGGCTCGTCGGGTCGGCCCGAGCGGGCGCGCCTACGGCGTCGACATGACCGAAGAGATGCTGGAGCTGGCCCGGGCGAACCAGGCAAAGGCTGCTGTGTCCAACGCCGAGTTCCTCGAAGGTCGAATCGAGGCGGTGCCGCTCCCGGATTGCAGCGTCGATGTGGTCGTGTCGAACTGCGTGATCAACCTGTCTACCGACAAGGAGGCGGTGTTCGCCGAGGCCCACCGGGTGCTACGCCCCAACGGGCGACTCGCGGTCGCCGATGTGGTCGCGGATCGGGACCCCGACCCGGAACTGCTGACGGACGACGCCGCATGGGCGGCGTGCATCGCCGGCGCCGTCACCCGTGACCGCTACAGGCAACAGCTCGAAGGTGCCGGGTTCACTGATGTCGAGATCGTCGATAGCCACCCGGTGGCCGACGGGTTCTGGTCGGTGTTCGTCCGAGGCCGCAAGCCGGACGACGCCTAGGCCTGTCGAGGTAGCTGAACGCCGGGGCTCTGCTCGATGCTCAGAGTCCGAGCTCTGCGGTCGTGGCTGGCCTCAGGGTGCCGCCGTCGTTGACCATCACTTGAAGCCCGTGGTCCGCGAAACGGCCGAGAAGGACGGTGCCGCCATCGGTGACGGTGTCGGGCAGGCGGTAGAACTCATCGAGGATCTGGCGGGCGACGTCGTCGTCGACCACCGATGCGTCCCACCACACCTCGCCGTCGTGCACGGCGACCGCGAAGGTGAAGAACGCGCAGCACGCCTGCTCTCGGGCGGCGAGATCCTGTACCCATTCCACCAGGCCCGGGCCCGCCCGGAACCGGAACCGGACGCCGTCATCGGTGCGCTCGCGGCCGGTCAACCATCCGGCGAACAACCGCTCATACTCGGCGAGACGTTCAGCCGCGGTGTCCGGGGCATCGGTCATGTCACACACGATCGGCGGCGTGGGAGCAGTGCCTTGCTCGGTCATGGCGGGTCCCCTCGATCCGTTTGGGCTGGTACGCGCGCTCACGATAGAGTCTGGACTTAGGTCCAGAGTCAAGGGGAATGGCGAATGAAGATCGGACAGGTCGCCGACCTCGCCGCGGTCAGCGTCGACACCGTGCGCTTCTACGAGCGTCGAGGAGTGCTGCCCGTGCCGGAACGGACGGCCTCGGGTTACCGCACCTACACGGCCGCCACGGTGGAACGCATCCGCCTCGCCCGGCGGCTCCAACAGCTCGGGTTCACGCTCGACGAGGTCATTGACGCTCTCCACGCCACCGACCGCGGCGGCATCACCTGCCAGTCCGAGCGGTGGCGGCTCGAAAGCGTCCTCGACCGGATCGACACCAAGATCGCCGAGCTCAAGACAGCCCGTCGCCAAGTCCAGGACGTGCTGTCCGCATGCGACAACCGCACCTGCCTGTTCGCCCCAGAACACGCGGCGCCTTGACAGCCCGAGCCCGTAGCCGCGCTCAGCGCTGGCTTCCTCGATCGCCGGCCTGGCAGGTGCCACCGGGTCCCCAGTCGGGCGGCAGGTCGTCCCGATGCGGTGGATCAGCGCCCGTGCGTGCGACGACTACAGCGGCCACTTGGTGGGCAGCGTCCACCGCGGGCACGACGGCGTCGACATGTGCGAGGCCATCCAACGGCCGGCCGCTTTCTGTCCACCATGTGACGAAGCCGGCCGTGAAGCCGTCGCCGGCGCCGATCGTGTCGACGACCCGGCTGGCGATGACGGGTACTGCACGCGTTTCGGCCGCCGTGAGGACCGTCGTGGCGTCCGCCCCGGCCGTGACCAACACGGCCCGGGTCCGCCCTGCGATCAGCCTCGCCGCGACGTGAGCCGGTGCGTTCGCCGGGTCGGTGTAGCCGAGGTCCTCGATGCTCGCCTTGACCACGTCGGCCCGGGCCAGCACCCGTCCCAGGCGTGCGAGGTACTCGTCGCGGTCGCGGACCGCGCCAGGTCGGCAGTTGAGGTCGAGCAGCACGAGGACGTCGTCGGCGGCGTCGAGCACCATTCGCTCGACGGCGGACGCCATGGGCTCGACGGCGAGGCCGAGCCCGCCGGCCACCACGGCGCGGGTGGTCGCCGGCAGCGGAGTTGCCGCCAGCGCGACGGCGCTCGTTCCCTCGAGGTAGAACCGGTACGCCGCCGTTCCGACCGCGTCGAGCTCGGCCACGGCCAGGGTGGTCGCGCGGTCCGTGCGCTGGACCTGCTCGGTGTGGACCCCATCGGCGCTGAGGTCGGCCATCAGGCGGTTCCCGAAGCGGTCCGTCGAGATCGCGGCGACCAGGCTCACCGGCGCGCCGAGCCGCGCGCACGCTCGCGCCACGTTGAACGGCGCCCCGCCCGGCGTGGCCACGATCGCGGTGTCGGCTGCGACCACGAGGTCGACCAGGGCCTCGCCAACGACGGTTATCACGGCAGCTCTCGATCCACACCGGACCGGTGATCAATACAGGCGCGGCCGATCGCGGGACTAGACGGACCCACCGGAGATCTCGACGTTGATGCCCGTGAGGTAGGAGGCGTCGTCGGACAGCAGGAACGCCACGACGCGTGCGACCTCATCGACGGAGCCATAACGGCCGAGTGGCACCATTCCGATCATCTGTCCGGCAACCTCGGCCGGATCGTCGGCGTAGTAGGGACTGGGGGTGGCCGCCTGGGATGCCACCTGGTTGTCCCACATGCGGCCTGGTCCGATGAACGCCGGCGACACCGCGTTCACGCGGATGCCCGCGGGGGCGAGGTCCTTGGCCGCGCTCTTGGTCAGGCCGATGATGGCCGCCTTCGAGGCCGAATAGGCCGACATGTTGGGGGCGCCGGTGACGCCTGCCATTGACGCCGAGGACACGATCGAACCGGGCACACCCGCTTCGACCATCGCCGCGCTCACCGCCGAGAGCACCGTGAAGGCGCCTAGCACGTTGACCTCGAACACCCGCCGCGCGTCGACGTACGGGTACCGATCGATGCGCTCGAACCTGCCCTGGTGGCCCGCGTTGTTGAACAGGGCGGTCGGCACGCCGATTGTGTCCCGGCAGGCCTGCACGGAGCGCTCGACCCCGGCCGCGTCGGTGACGTCGAAGGCGTCGACCCACGCTGGTGCCCCCAACGCTGCGCACTCCTGTCGTGTCTCGTCCAGCGCCTCGAGCATGTTCGGGTGGTCGACCAACGCCAGTGACCACTCCTGCTGGGCGAGGCGGCCGGCCGCCGCACGCCCGATGTCACCGGCGGCGCCGGTGACCAGCGCGATCGGACGCTCGCGGTCCACGGGTTCAGTCCGACGGTGCGAAGCGACCGGGCCCGGTGGCGATCCTCGGCCCGACTGGATCGAAGACGTGCACCGTTCCCGCGAGCCCGACGTCTATGTCGTCGCCCGTCTGGCCCTTGAACGGCGCCGGCATCTTCGAAACGGCGAACGCGGTTTCACCCTCGTGGTCGAAGGCCACGTGCACGAACGCTTCGGCGCCGAGATCCTCGACGGTCCGGATGTGCGCCGCGAGCGGACCCTCCCCGACATGCACCGCCTCGGGACGGAGACCCACCACGACGCGATCGCCACCGAAGGAGGCCAGGCGCGACGTCATGGCAGCGTCGAGGTCGAGCGCGCAACCCCCGATCCGGATCGGCTGACCCGATGCGCACCTGAACAGGTTCATCGCCGGCGACCCGATGAACCCGGCCACGAACAGGTTCACGGGCTCGTGGTAGAGGGCGTGCGGCGTGTCGCATTGCTGGAGCACCCCGTCGCGAAGGACTGCAACGCGGTGGCCCATCGTCATCGCTTCGACCTGGTCGTGGGTGACGTACACCGTCGTCACCGCCAGCCGGGCCTGGAGCTCGGCGAGCTCGGCTCTGGTCTGGACCCGCAGCTTCGCGTCCAGGTTCGAGAGCGGCTCATCCATCAGGTACACCTGCGGCTTGCGAACGATCGCCCTGCCCATGGCGACGCGCTGGCGCTGGCCGCCCGAGAGGTTCTTCGGCTTGCGCTCGAGGAAGGGCTCGAGGGCGAGCACGCGGGCCACCTCGCGTACTCTGGCCGTCCGCTCTTCCTTGGGCACCTTGTGTTGCTTGAGGGCGAAGCCCATGTTCTCGGCGACCGTCAGCTGCGGGTACAGGGCGTAGTTCTGGAAGACCATGGCGATGTCGCGGTCGCGGGGCCGCACGCCGCTCACATCGCGGTCGCCGATGAAGACCGCCCCCTCGTCGAGCGGCTCGAGACCGGCAAGCAGGCGCAGCGCGGTGGACTTGCCCGAGCCCGACGGCCCGACGAGCACCATCAGCTCGCCATCGTGGATCTCGAGATCGAGATGCGAGACGGCCGGCTGGTGGGTGCCCGGGTAGAGGCGGGTCGCCGACGCGAACTGGACCGATGCCACGTTGCCTCCTACTTGATCGCGCCCATGGAGAGGCCACGGATCATGCGCTTTTGCGCCAACCAACCGGCGAGGACCACCGGCACGCAGGCGAGCACCGATGCCGCCGACAGCTTGGCCAGGAAGTTACCCCGGGTGCTGATGTTCGTCGTGACCCAGATCGGGATCGTCGAGCCGTCGGCCGGGTTGAGCTGGACGGCATAGAAGTACTCGTTCCAGGCGAAGATCACGCAGAGCAACGCCGTGGCGGCGAGGCCCGGCAGCGCGATCGGCAGGATCACCGAGGCGAGCTGGCCCCGCAGTCCGGCGCCGTCGAGCTCCGCCGCCTCGATCAGCTCCCGAGGGATCTCTCGGAAGAACGACCACAACATCCACACCGCGAGGGGCAGGTTCATCCCGGTGTACAGGATCATGAGGACGAGCCGGGTGTTCAGCAGGTCGAAGTTCCTGGCGAGGATCCACAGCGGCAGGATCGCCGCCACCACCGGCAGGAACTTGGTGGAGATGAAGAAGAACAGCACGTCCCGCCACTTCGGCACTGGCCTGATGGCCAGGGCGTACGCCGCTGGGATCGCCAGCAGGAGCACGACCACGGTGCTGACGGTCACGACCCAGAACGAGTTGAAGAACGCCTCGCGGAACGACAACAGACCGGTGCTGGTCTCGGTGACGTCGCTGTAGCGATCGAGCGTCGGGCTGAACAACAGCTTGGGGCTGGTGTAGGCGTCCTGCTCCTCCTTGAACGAGCTGAGGATCATCCAGAACACGGGGAAGAAGAACACCAGGGCCGTGAGCCAGGCCACGACCGCCATCACGGCGTTCACCGAGCGGCGCTCCCCGACGCCCCGCTGCCCTCCAGCCGATCTGGCCATCAGGCGATCTCCTCCCCCCGCAGCAGACGGGACAGCACCCGGAGGGCCACCGTGGCGACAACGATCGAGGCGACGACCACTGCGATGCTGTAGGCGGACGCCTTGCCGAACTCCCAACCGCCGCCGATCGAGCGTTGGTAGACGAAGTACGGGATGTTCGTCGAATCCGGACCCCCGCCGGTCATGACCGCCACCTGGTCGAACACCTGGATCAGGTAGATGGTCCCCAGGAGGGTGCCGAGCTCCATGTACGGCCGGAGGTGGGGCAGGGTGAGCTGGCGGAAGGTTCCGAACCCGCTGGCGCCGTCGACCTTGGCCGCCTCCAACACGTCGGCGGGCTGGCTCTGGAGGCCGGCCAGCATGATCAGCATCATGAACGGCGTCCACTGCCACACGAGCACCACGACGATCGACCACAGCGGGTAGCGCGACACGAACTCGATCGAGTCCATGCCGACCCGGGCAGTCACCCAGTTGACGACGCCGTAGAGGCCGCTGAACATCTGGTTCTTCCAGATCAGGCCGGCGACGACCGGCATGACCAGGAACGGCGTGATCAGCAGGGTGCGGGCGACGCCCCGACCGAAGAACGCACGGTCGAGCAGGACGGCCAGAAGCGTTCCCAACACGAGCGAGAGGAGCACGGCCGAGACGGTCATCTCCACGGTCACCCAGGCGGCATCGCGGAAGAACTGGTCACTGGGGAGGTCGCCGTAGTTGTCGAGCCCGATGAACTCGCGCGGCGTCGGCGGCACGATGGTCCAGTCCGTCAGGCTGTACCAGATGTTCATCAGGAACGGGACCTGCGTGAGCAGGACCGTGAAGACCAGCGCGGGCAGCAGGGGGAGGCGCTGCCGCCACGGCCGGCGGAGCTCGTCGTGCTTGGGCGCGGTCCCCAGCGCCGCGCCCGGTTCCTGCCGCACAGTGTCGAGCTGCACGGCCTTCAGTGGATCAGCCTCCGACCTGGGAGGCGATGTCCTGGCACGCACTCAACGCCGCGTCGATGTTGGCCCGGCCGGCGATGACGCTGGAGAACTGCTCGGTGCAGCGGTTGCCGACGTCCTGGAACTCCGGGATGCCGACGTACTGGACGCCGGGCACCCCCGGCCTCGGCGTCGTGCCCGGGTTGTCGATCGGGGCCGCCTCCATCGCCTCTAGGGTGGCGTCGGCGAACGCGCCGGCCGCCTCCTGATACTCGGGGATCTCGTACGTCGACGCCCTCGTCCCCGGCGGGATCGCCGCCCAGCCTCCGGCGACCTCGGTGCCGGCGGCCTCGATGTAGTCGGGACCGGTGGCCCAGGAGATGTACTGCCAGGCCGTGTCGGGGTCGGGCGAGTTCTGCGGGATGGCGAGCGCCCAGCTCCACAGCCAGCCGGACGCGTCGGTCTCCTTCACGGGGGCCGTGGCGTACCCGTTCAGGCCCTGGACCGGGCTGTCATCGGCCTCGAGCAGGCCGGCGGCGACGGTCGCGTCGTACCACATGGCGACCTGGCCGTCCTGGTACTGGGCGAGGCACTCGTTGAACGAGGCGTTGGCGGCGTCGTCCTCGCCGGCTTCGCCGATGAGGCCGCTGTAGAACTCGAGCGCCTCTTTGAACTCGGGCTGGTCCACCTGCGCCTCGGCGACGCTCCCGTCCTCGTTGGCGGACCACCAGGTGCCGCCGAACGTGTTGAGCACGGTGGTGAAGGACGCACCAAGGTCTCCCCAACCCGGCTTGCCCCGCAGACAGATGCCGGCCATCTCGTCGTTGTCGACAGCGCGGGCGATCTCCGCAACCTCGTCCCAGGTCGGGTTGTCGGGCATCGTCAGGCCGGCGGCCTCGAGCACATCGGCGCGGTACATGAGGAACGACGACTCGGCGTAGAACGGCGACGCGTACAGCTTGCCGTCGACCGACAAACCGTCGCGGACCGTGGGGATCAGATCGTCGAACTGATACGAGTCGTCGTCTTCGGCATACGGGGTGAGGTCGGTGAGCCAGCCGTTGGCACCGAACTGCGGTGCTTCGTACATGCCGATCATCACGACGTCGAACTGTTCGCCGCCGCCCCCGATGTCCCGGGTGACGACCTCCCGCAGCGTGCCCTCCTCGAGCACCGAGTAGTTCACGTCGATGCCGGTTTCGGCGGTGAACAGCTCGGGAGTGAGCGCCGAGATGTCCTCCATCTGTGGGTTGCCGACGATGGCCACGGTGATCTCGCCGCCCTCACCAGACGGGGATTCGCCGGTCCCGCTCGGCTCGGCGCTGTCGTCGTCGTCGCCACATGCCACCGCCGCCAAGCCGACGGCGGCGACGGCCAGGATGCTCACCGTGCGGCGGGTGTGGCGGCGCCAGGTCAACTGCGAGGTCGCTGTCATGGCGGTGTCCCCCCTTGCAACTGCGGGGTCTGTCGGATGTGACCCGCGACACCGGCATTATGTCTTGGCTTTGTGTTGGTTTGCAAGCACAAATCAACATGAATCCACGCTTGTCATGTTGTTATCCCTGTGCTTATCGTGCTGCTGTGAATGGCAGCGGCCGGCCTTCCTCCATTCCGCTGCGCGACGCGGCCCTGCCCGACATCGCTGCGCGGGGAGTGCCGGTGCCGACGTACGACCGCCGCCGCCTGCAGCCGCGCATCCTGCATGTGGGCGTCGGCGGCTTCCATCGCGCGCACCTGGCGCTCTACACCCACGAGCTGGCCGAGGCGGGCAGCGATTGGGGGATCCGAGGTGTCGGCCTGCTCCGCCAGGACGTGCGCATGGCGGAAGCCCTCGCCCCACAGGACCACCTCTACACCCTCGTCGAGCGAGGCCGTGGCGACTCCCGCGCCCAGATCGTCGGCAGCATCGTCGACTACCGGCTGGCCCACGACGAGCCGGTCGGAGCCGCCGAGCTGACGGCCGATCCGAACGTGGCCATCGTGTCGCTCACGATCACAGAGGCGGGCTATACCGACGGCGCCGCCAGTGCCCCCTCATCCACGCCGACCACCTTCGACATCATCGCGATGGGCCTCGAGCGACGGCACGAGCGACGCCATTCGCCGATCACGATCGTGAGTTGCGACAACCTGCCCAGCAACGGTGACGCGGCGCGGCGGTCCACGCTCCTTGCCGCCCGGCGCCGGAGTGCGTCGCTCGCCGAGTGGACCGAGCGGCACTGCGCCTTCCCCAACTCGATGGTCGACCGCATCACCCCGGCCACCTCGGACGCGGATCGAGAGTGGCTCGCCGATGCGATCGGCGTGGAGGACCGCTGGCCGGTGGTGGCCGAGCCGTTCCGGCAATGGGTCATCGAGGACGAGTTCGCCAACGGCCGGCCGCGTTGGGAAGACGTCGGTGTGCTGTTCACCGATCGCGTCCACGACTGGGAGATCTACAAGCTACGGCTGCTCAACGCGGGTCACTCGAGCATGGCGTACCTGGCCGCGCTGGCCGGCGTCACCTACGTCGACGAGGCCATGGCGCTCCCGGACGTGCGGCTGTTCCTCCACCACCTGCTGCATGACGAGGCGGTCCCGTCGCTCAGGTCGATCCCTGGCTACCCGCCCGGCGACTATGTCGCCTCGGTCCTCGAACGCTTTGCCAACACCGGCGTTCGCGACCAGATCGCCCGCCTGTGCATCGACGGCAGCGCGAAGTTCCCGACCTTCCTGCTCCCCACGATCACGTTCCAGCTCGAGCACGACGGCCCCATCGCGCACGGTGCCCTGGCTCTGGCCGGGTGGGCCCGGTACCTGGCCACGATCCCACGCGACCGGCAAGCCTTCGACGCCAATGGCGACAGGGCGCGGCAGCACGCCCGGCGGGCCACGGAGGAGCCCACGCGGTTCCTCGATTTCGCCCAGGTGTTCTCGACGACGCTGCGCGAGAGCGCTCGGTTCCGGGCCGCATTCGCCGCGGCCTGGCAACGTGTCGGCGACGTCGGCCCACTCGTCGCGATGGGGGAGTGACACTACGCTCGCAGTCTCCATCAGAACGGTGCAGCACCGATGACGACAACTGACGGCACCAGCGGTTTCGACGAGAGCAGCACCAGCGGCACCAAGCTCCAGCACCACCGCCAACGTGAGATCTACGTGCTCGCGCTCAGGAGCGGCTCGGTTGACGTGTCGGACCTGGCGCGGCGCTTCGAGGTGACGACCGAGACGATTCGGCGCGATCTGTCGGACATGCAGGAACGGCAGCTGGTCCGCCGGGTGCACGGCGGCGCGGTGCCGTTCGAGCGCCTCCACCACGAGCCGATGGTCGACGCCCGCGACATGCTCAACGCCGAGGAGAAGCTCCGGATTGGGCGCGAAGCGATCCGCGAAGTTCCCGAGCGCGGCTCGGTCATCATCGACTCCGGCTCGACCGGCCAGCGATTCGCCGAGGTCTTCCCGGTCGATCGTCGGGTTCACGTTGTGACCAACTCGTTGATCACCGCCTCGACACTCGTTCGCCGTGGCGTTGCCGAGCTCACAGTGCTCGGCGGTGGTGTCCGCACCAACACGTTCGCCATGGTCGACACGGCGTCGCCTGAGGCCGTGCGGGCGATGCGTGTCGACGTGCTGTTCATCAGCTGCGACGGGCTGTCGTTCCAGCGAGGTCTCACGACGCCGTACCGCGACGAGAGCCTGCTCAAGCGAGCGATGATCGAGAGCTCGCGCCGAGTCGTCGCGATGGTCGACCAGTCCAAGTTCGGCAATGATCAGATGTTCAGCTACGCCACCCTCGACGACATCGACGTCCTGCTGACCGACACCCGTGTCGACGACGACGCCCTCGCCGTGCTCGCCGAGCACGACATCGAGGTCAGGCGTGCCTGACCTCGATGTGACCGCATCCACGACCCACGATCTGCGTGAGCTCGAGACGGTGGCGCTATCCGTCGCCCGTGCCGCGGCGGCCCTGATCAGGGCGAACGTCGGCAGGGCCACCCGGCTCGGTGAGAAGTCGTCACCGACCGATGTCGTCACCCGGACCGATCTCGACGCCGAGCAGCTGATCCGCCGGCGGCTTGCCGAGGCCACACCCGGTGTGCGGGTCCTCGGCGAGGAAGGCGGGCAGACGCCCACACCCGCCGTCGGGGATGCAGCACGGCTGCAATGGGTGGTCGACCCACTCGACGGCACCGTCAACTTCCTCTACTCCCTGCCGGTGATGGGCGTGAGCGTGGCCGCCGCGCTCGACGGGGATGTCGTCGCCGGTGCGGTCGTCGACGTGCTCAGTGACGAGAGCTTCTCCGCTTCGGCGGGACAGGGCGCTCGTCTGGGTGGCGGCCCCATCGGGATCTCGCAGTGCCAGGCGTTGGCGCAGGCGCTGGTGATGACCGGGTTCTCCTACCGGGCCGACATCCGCAGCCGCCAAGGGAACATCGTGCGCTCGTTGCTTCCCGCCGTTCGGGACATCCGCTGCTTCGGGTCGGCAGCGCTCCAGCTGTGCTGGGTCGGCGCCGGTCGGGCCGACGCGTACTTCGAACGGGACATCAAGGTGTGGGACTACGCCGCCGGGGCGCTGATCGCTCGCGAAGCCGGAGCCGTGACCGAGCTGCCGTGCCCGGAGAACGATGGGCTCGTCATCGCCGCCCCGCCGGCGCTGTTCGATGCGGTGCGAACCGCCGTCGAGCAGCGATGATCAGGACCGGACGCCGATGTGGTCCGACGAGGCGGTTCGCCACTCGTGCCACATGGCGAGCAGCGCGTCGACGGCGACGCCCTCGGCGACGCGGGCGACGGCGACCACCGCCTCCCACCGTCGAACGTCATCGGGCTCCGGCTCGACGAGCTGGGTGATCGCATCGAGGTACGAGTCGCGGGCAAGGTCGAGGATGTCAGGCTGGGCCCCCGGGAGATGCCCCGGCCCCGCCGGACCGTGACCTCGCGTCGACATCAACAGCGACGTTCTGGCGATGTCGGCGACCTGATCGCCACGTGCCGCGTCGAACCAGTCGATGATCATCGGTCCGTCCCCCGCCATGATGACGTTGCCCGGATGCAGGTCGCCGTGACACAGCCGGGAGGGCATGGTGGGCGGGAGCAGCTCGAGCGCGGCGACGAGCGATGGGTCGACACGGGACGACGCCTCACGGATCTTGCACCTGAGTCGGTCGCGCTGCGCGGGGAGCGCCACGGGTGGAACGAGCGTGAACAGGTGGGCCTGCAGCTCGGCGAGCAGGCGGGTGTGGCCGGACAGCTGCGATGGGTGCTCGACCATGTGCTCCCACATCGATCTGCCGTGCACACGCTCGTAGATGCTCGCGGCGCGGCCGCCGATGATCTCGATCCCGTGGAACCGCGGTGCCGGCGCCCCGGCTTCGTGAACAGCGGCGGTGTAGATGGCCTCGAAGTGGATCCACGCCTCCGGTGTCGCTGCGAAGGGCACCTTCGCCACGGCATCGCGTCCCCACGCGAACACGGCCGACCTGCTGCCCGTTGCCAATTGCGCCCCGAGTCCGACGCCCACAAACCCTCTCTCGGTCGTCCAGAGTGCCCGCATGGTACTCGTGCCCCCGATCGCCGAAGGTTCCGGGCGCCCGAGGCAGATCAGGCTTCGTCATTCAGCCTTGTCCGAACGGCCAAGGACCGCGCCGTTGCGGAGCACCGAGACGGGACCATCCTCACTCACGGCTATCACGGTCGCGAGTGGGTCATCGTGGCTGTAGCGGCGGCCAGAGGTATGGCGAGTGCCTCCGAACCCCTCGACGGTCTCCTCGGCTTGTTGGCTCGGCACCAGCCGCACGCCGAGGAGGCGCAGCACCCCGTCGGTGTCGAAGATGGCGGCGCCGTCGATCTGTGCGAGGGCGTGGCGGAGCGGAGCAAGGTGAGCGGGTGTGCGGATTTGCAGGGGCGGCGGCGTCGGCAGGCGCTCCTCGACCGCGGGACCGGGCGCTGGATCGGGCCGGTAGATGAGCAGTGCGCCGATGCGCATCGATCCGAGGTCGTGGACCGCGAACTCCAGTATCGCCTGGAGCACCTCGGGATCGCCGTAGAGCGGACACGCGGCCACGACGTCGATCCAGCTGTCGACCGGGGGCTCGAGGTGCCAGCTGAAGCCCTCCCAGCGGAGCACCCCGAAGCTTCCGACCACCCGAACCGACCCTGCGGGATGCCGCTGCACGAGGGTCGCATCGAACACAGCTGCCATCACGACGAGGTCTCGCTCCGAGCCGGCGGGCCGGTCGAACAGCATCCACTCGTTGATGCCATCGGTGCGGCGCAGGATCCAGCTCGCAAGTCCATCGGCATAACGGCGAACCACAGAGAGAGGCTGCTGACCAACGGGCGTGCGGGTTATGTCCAGCTGCGTCCCGGGCGCCCACGTGGCCGGCTCCGACCTGGGCTCGAGGAATGTGCCGCCACTCGCGACCCGCCCCTCGTGGACAGTTGGACGGAGCGCATGATCGATCTCCTCCACCATCATCTCGCGGAGGGCCTCGCTGCCCGCCAAGTGCAGCCCGCTCTCCTCGAGCTCCTCAGCAAGGCGCCGTCGTCGCCCGGCACCGAGCTCAGCCATCCGCAGTCAGCTCCGTTCCCGATGCCTGCGGCTGCGTGCCGCTTGGCGTTCCGCTTCGTCGCGGACGCGGACGAGGGAACCCCGCACGGTCGCCTCCCACTTGCCGGCCACCTGATTTCCCCACCAGCGGCCAAGCTGCCAGAAGTCAGTGCCGAGCTCGCCCAGGTAGTCGAGCCGTGTCGCGCCGGCATCGTCGTGGAGCGTGAACCGCTCGACGACATGAGGCACCGGGCCCCGCATCAGCCGGAATGCAACCGTCTCGGGACGGTCGAAGCGGACGGTCTCGATCGTGGTTGCCACCATTTTTCGTCCCACGTGGGTCCGATGCGCGGCGAGAACCATGTCGCGGCCCCGCTCGAGCACCTCGATCTCCTCCGCCAGCGCCCGTGGCGTCCGCCCCAGATAGGGCGCGGCGATCACGTCGAAGACGGTCTCGCGAGGTGCCGCGATGGTGAA
>DASSDL010000228.1:0-28648 GCA_035697145.1 Acidimicrobiales bacterium | reverse complement strand
GCCGTACAGATTGGCCGCCTCCTGTCGGAGCGCGCCGCTGGTCACACCCAGCCGGAATCGTCGCCGGCCGCGTGAACCGATCCCGACAAGCAGAGGAGAGCGCAATGGCACGTCTGGACGGAAAGGTCGCCTTCATCACCGGGGCGGCTCCGGGTCAGGGTCGGAGCCACGCCGTCAGGTTGGCCGAGGAGGGTGCCGACATCATCGCCGTCGACATGGGCACGGCGGTCGGCCTCAGCTCGTTCGCCAGCATGCCGGTCGAGGACGTCGCCGCCGCCAACCCAAGGACACGGCCTCGAGAAGTGAAAAAGGAACGAGATCGATGCCTACGAAGAACCGTTTGACCGTCTCGAAGGTCACACCCGCCTATTGGCGCGTGATCATCGACAATCCGCCGATCAACCTCTACGACCCGGAGATGTTCGCCGAGCTCAACGTCCTCATGGATGCGATCGAGCTGGACACGGAGTTGAAGGTCGTCGTCATCGAGAGCGCGAACCCGGACTACTTCGTCGCGCACTACGACCTGGAGCGCGGCGACGTGATGCCCGACCAGCCCGGGGCGGCCGAGTTCAGCGCGTGGCCGAGGTTCGTCACCCGACTGGCGCAGTCCCGAGTGATCAGCGTCGCCAAGCTGCGAGGCCGGGCGCGGGCCCACGGCTCTGAACTGGCGCTCGCCTGTGACATGCGCTTTGCGTCGAGGGAGAAGGCCGTCCTCGCCCAGGTCGAGGTCGGCGCGGCTGTCGTCCCCGGTGGCGGCGCGACGGAATGGCTGTCCGCTCTGGCCGGCCGTTCGCGCGCCCTTGAGATCATCTGCGGCGCCGACGACTTCGACGCCGACACTGCCGAGAGGTACGGCTGGGTGAACCGCTCGATCCCCGATGCCGAGCTCGACGCCTTCGTCGATGACTTCGCCCGCCGCGTTGCCAGCTTCGAGAAGCGCGCGCTCGAGCTCGCCAAGAAGCTCGTCAACGCCCGCGCCGGTGTGCCGTCTGAAGCGGATCGCTGGGCTTCCAACCAGTCGTTCGTCGGTGCAACCTCCTGGCCCGAGACGCAGGCGCTCATCGGCAAGCTGATGGAGAACGGCCTTCAGGTGGAAGGCGACTTCGAGCTCCGGCTCGGCCATCACGTCGGCCATGCCGCCCGCTGACGCGGCCACGCAAAGACCTTGGTCAGAGCCGCAGCCCTGGCGACCCTCAGCGGCGAACGCGAGACGCTCCACCGGCTCGTCGAAGGCCTCGGCGGGCGAGAGCCGGCCCCGGCCCGCCGAGCCTGCGCAGGGCGAGCCGGGGCCGTTGAGCGCCCGGGGGAGGGAACGCTCGGTGCCTTCGAGGATCGGGGTCCGAGTTCGCGGTCGGAGGCCCGGTCAGGCCCCGGCCCGAACCGAGTCGGCGAGGGAGTCGGGCAGGGACACGACGCCAGATGTGATCTGGGCCATGATCCAATCGTTGACCAGCGCCGAGCTGGTACCGCCGCGCTGCGAGTCGATGCTGCTGACCAGCGCTCGTTCCGGCGACGCCCAGTACGGGGCCCACTCGCCGGTGAGGGCCATCCAGTTGATCGGTTGGGCACCGGCCATGGTCATGCGGACCTTGGCGTCGTCGTGTGCCTCCTTCGTCACGCCGCCCGAGCAGTCGCTGACGAAGTAGACGTCGTAGCCGTCCTTTCGAGCTGCGAGCACCGACTGGGCGAGGCACACCTCGGTCACGAGACCGGCCATGACCAGCTTCCTGCGGCCCGTCGCCTCGACCTGGGCCCGCACGTCCGGGTGCGACCAGGCGTGCGACGACGGGCGGTCGATGGGGGTGACCTCGGGGAAGGCCTCGCTGATCTCCTTGAAGATGGGGTCGACGAGCACGCTCCCGTACGCGCCGACCGTGGTCAGCACCGTCGGCACGCCAGACCCCTTGGCGACTGCGGCGAGAGCCGCGACGTTGTTGGTGAGGAGGCCGAGATCGATGGAGTGCACGTTCACGGCCACCGCGGGCTGGTGATCGATGAGCACCAGAACCGAGTTCTCGATGGTCAGTTCGTTCGGGTTTTCGGTGATGGTGATGGGTGTGTTCATGGATCGAGCCGACCACGGAGGGCGTGCGTCGGTCCTCCGTAGTCGCTACCGGACTCCAGCCGGGGACTACTGACCCGCTCGGTCCAGGCGCATCGGGAGGCGAAAGTCGGACGGTCAGGCGGTGGGCTGGTTGCCGAGCGCCTCGGCCAGCTCGTGGCGCCCGGTGATGCCGAGCTTCTCGTAGGCCCGCTGGAGATGGCTCTCGATGGTGCGGACCGAGAGGTGCAGGTCGCCGGCGATCTGCTTGTTGGTGCGCCCGGCGGCGGCTTGCAGTGCGGAGTCGAGCTCGCCGGGCGTGAGGTGCACCCGGGCGGAGACGGTCTGCACCGGGAGCGTGGCGGCGCCCTCGCATTGGGCCAGTAGGCGCGCTGCGTGCTGGCCGGAGGCGGCGCCCTTCCGGGCCTCGCCGGCGTTGCGGAGGAGGACGGCGGCATCGGCCCGGGCTTCGGCGGCGTAGAGCATCGCGCCGAAGCCCTCGAAGTCGTCGGCGACCTTGGCGAGGGCCTCGCTGTCCCGGGCGGCGATGGCGTTCGCGTAGGCGGCGCGGGCGGCGACCAGGTCGCCGTCGACCTCGTCAGCCAGCGCGGCCAGGCGGGCAGCCACCTGGCGGGCCCGGCCGAGGCGGGCCAGGCCGTGCAGGGCGCTGGTGGCGCCGATGAGGTCGCCGATCTCCTCGCCCAGCTCGGCCGCGGCTTCGAGCTGGTCACGGGCGGCAGGCAGGTCGCCGCCAGCCGCTGCGGTCCAGGCCCGGGCCTGGAGGTGCTCGGTCTGGGTCATCAGGAACGGCGGGAGCCCGAGGGCATCGAGCGCGGCAAGCGTCTCGGCCGCCCGGTCGGCCTGCCCGGTCAGCGCCAACGCCTGGGCGGCAGCGACGTAGGGCCACCGGGCGGCGTAGGTGCGCCCGAGCTGCTGGAAGAGGGTGTAGGCCTCGGCGCCCCGGCGGAAGGCGCTCATCGGGCGGCCCTGCTCGAGGTGCACGAGCGCCAAGTCAACCGCGACGAAGGCCCTGGCCTCGGTCGCCGGGTGATCGACCAGCTGACCGTAGGCGCGGGTGAGGAGCACCTCGGCGTCGCCGAGACGGCCCGCGTAGATCAGTGGGCGCACCCGACCGACGTGCAGGGCCCACTGGTCCCAAGGCACGTCGGACGCGGGCGTCGCTCCGCTGTCATCGGGTGGGGTGAGCAGCCGGATGGCGTCGTCGAGGCGGCCGAGTCGGGTCAGGCTGTAACCGACCATCAGGTGCGCGGCGCCGAGCGACCCGGATGGTGGGCGCTGGAGCAGGGACGCCGCCGCCTCCACCGTGGTCCGCGGCCCGCTGGTCATGCTCATGACGAAGAAGCGCCGGCTCAGCAGCTCGTCGTGCCAGAACTGGTCGGTGACGGTATCGGCCGCGTCGTCGATGAGCGGGAACTCGGCGCGGCCCTCGAGGAGGTAGGTGTTGTCGAAGCGGAGGAGGGCGACCCGGGCCTGCTCGGCGTCGGTGGTTGCCTCGCCGGCGAGGGCGGCCAGCTCGCGTTCGGCCTGGTCGTGGCGACCTTCGACGTTGGCGGCCTCGGCGGCCAGGAAGCGGGAGTCGAAGCCGGCGCCGTCGTCGATCGCGGCGCGGGCCAGCCGTTCGGTGAGGGCATGGTCGTGGCGGGCCCGGGCCGCCATCGCCCCTGCCTGGAGCAGCTCGGCGCTGCCCCCGCCCCCGATGAGGCGCCATGACGCCACCAGCAGCGTGTCTTCGCGGCGTCGCGCGCCGGTCGCTTCGACCACTTCGGCCCGGGCGCGGGCGAGGTCCCGCTGGTGCAGGGCGCTGATGCCGACGCTCACCACGTCGCCGTAGACGGGGTGGGCCAGCCAGACCTGGACCCGGCGGCCCTCGACGCGGCCGGTGATCAGGCCCCTGCGCTCGAGGTTCTCGACCGCGGCGGCATCGGTCAGCTCGGCCAGGGTCGCCTGGTCGAGCGGCTCGCCCAGCGTGAGCAGCTCCAGCACGGTGCGCTCGGGATCGGTCAGGTCGCCCAACCGCAGCGCCACCAGCTCGACGAGGCGGCTCGTGGGTTGCAGGGCGCCCCGCAGGCGCCAGATCCCGACCACCTCCTCGACGAGCGCGCCGGATTCGAGCGCCCCGGTCACCAGCTCCCGCAGGAACAGCGGGTTGCCCTGGCAGCGCTCGGCCAGCTGGCGCCGCGACGCCGGCTCCACCGGCCCGCCCAGGACCGCGACGAGCAGCTCGTCGATCGCCGTGTCGTCGAGGACGTCGACCTCGATGCGTTCGGCCGGGCCGTCCTTCCACAACGCCACCACCGGGTCGGGCACGGCCTCCCCCGACCGGACGGTGGCCACCACCGTGGCCGCCCGGGTCAGGGCCAGCTGGTGGACCAGCGTGGCCGACCCCGCGTCGAGGAGATGGGCGTCGTCGACGAACACCACCAGCGGACGTCCCTCGGCCGCCTCCACCACCGCTTGGACGTAGCGGCGCAGGAGCTCACCGTGCTCGCCCCGCGCCAGCCGATCGTCGGCCGGGTCGGGCGGTAGGAGCGACGCGAACGCCCCGAACGGCAGCCCCCGCGACGCCCGGGTGGCGGTCGTGCGGGCCAGCGAGATGCCCCGCTCCTCGACCAACTGCAGGGCTGTGGTGGCGAGCGTCGTCTTGCCCACCCCGGCGGGGCCGGTGATCACCGCCCCTCGCTGCGCGTCCACCGCCCTGGCCAACTGGGCGAGCTCTTCGCTCCGGCCGACCAGTGGCCACGCATCCACACACGAACCGTACCGCCGGGATCAGCATCCTCATCGGTCCCCCGCCCAGGGTCCAGTAGTGACTACTGAGGACCGGTTCCGGCCCGTCGTGGTCCGCTCCATGCATGGAAGAAGTCCTGCAGTCCGAGCCCTGAAGGGACCGTAACCATGACCGACCACAACTCCAGCCCCCGGGCGGTCGCCGAGCCGGCCATCGATCTCGCCGACATGTACGCCTTCCCCAGCCCGTCCCAGCCGGGGCGGCTGGTGCTCGTCATGACCGTCTTCCCCAACGCCCGGCCGGGAGCGCTGTTCTCGGACGCCGCCGACTACCGGTTCCGCCTCCGGCCCGTGACCGTCCCGGCCGGTGGCCCCGCCCCGCGCTTCGACGTCGGCACCGACGAGTACCACGTCACCTGCACGTTCACCGCGCCGGTGGGGAGGGACGACGCCGGGCAGCCCGTGCAAGGGGGCACCTGCACGCTCCCGAACGGCGCGACGGTGGCGTTCCGTGTCGACGACGAACAGGCCGCCGAGGCGCCCGGCGCCCGCGTCTACGCCGGGCTGCGCCTGGACCCGCTCTTCATCGACGGCGCCGGGTACATCAAGACGCTTGGCACCAGGACCGTCGCCTTCCAGGCGGACGGCATCAACTCGGCCGAGGGCTGGGACGTGCTGGGCATCGTCGTCGAGCTCGACGTCGCCACGATGCTCGGGGGAGCGCCGGGAACGCTGTTCGCGGTCGCCGCCGAGACGGTCACGGCCGGCAGCTTCCCGACGCGCCTGGAGCGGTTCGGGCGGGTCTTCGTGAAGAACCAACTGCTGGGCGAGTACGGCGTCGACCCGGTCAACGAGGACCTCGACCTGCGGGAGCTCTACAACCAGGAAGACCCCTTCGAGCTGGGGCCGAACTACCTCGGTGCCTACCGCGCCCGGCTGAACGCCAACCTGACGGTCCTCGACGCCATCGACGGCAAGGTCGACTGGCCCCTGGAGTCGGATGGGGCCCACCCGCTCACCGAGCTCTACCTCGGCGACTACCAAGTCGTGGACGTCGCCAAGCCGTACCGCGAGGACAGCTACCTGGAGATCGAGCAGGCCCTGCTCCAGGGCCGCGCCCACGAGACCTGCGGCGGGCGGTCCCTCAACGACGACGCGGTCGACGCGAACCTCACGTTCGTCGTCACCGGCGGCGCCGGCCCGCACATCAGCGACGGTGTCGACCAGGCGACCGTGCGAGCGTCGGACACCTTCCCCTACCTGGCGCCGCCGAACCTCGACGCCGCCGAGGCCGGCCGGGTCCTCGTCCCCTCCAAGCTCGCCGACCAGCTCGCCTTCCTGGAAGCCGCGTTCGGTGCTGCGGCCCGCTGAGCCGGTCGCCCCGGCCGCCCCAGCCGTCATGGCCGTTATGGCCGTCATGGCCGACGCCGGTCCGATGACCACGGCGGGAACCATCGCCGTCAGGAACCTCGAGGCCCGGATCGACGGTCAGGTCGCCCGGGCGGCGGAGGGACGGCTCAGCATCGGCGAGCGCGCCGAGCTGGTCGAGCTGATCGCCCTGCGGGGCCACGTGCTGGGCCGCGTCGCCGACGCCGAGCTGGCCGCGGACCAGGCGGACGAGCTCGTCTCCCAGGCGCCCACCGACGCCCGGTCCTTCGTGGCCCGAGCGCGGACGAGTGGCGTGTTCCACCGGTTCACGTCGGCCCTCACCGACCTCGACACCGCGGCCGCCTTCGGGGCCGACCGCGTCGAGCTCGACGCCGAGCGGGCCGGGATCTACCAGGCGCTCGGGCGCGACGACGAGGCACTGGCGATCCTGCGGCCGGCCGTCGACCGCCATCCCGACTTCGGCGTGCGGGCCGCTCTCGCCGGCCTCCACGGCGAGCGCGGGGAGATGGACGAGGCCGAGCACTGGTTCGGGGCAGCGACACGCTCCTACCACAGCACCTCGCCGTTCCCGCTGGCCACGCTGGAGCTCAAGCGCGGCAAGCTGTGGATGGAGCACGACGATCTCCGCCGCGCCCGCGCCTGGTGCGACGCGGCGGTCCGCCGGCTCCCCGTCTACGTCCCCGCGCAGGGCCAGCTGGCCGAGATCGAGGCCGCCCTGGGGGAGCCGGCGGCGGCCCTCGCCCGTCTGCGGACGCTGGCGCTCGCCTCCGACGATCCCGACTACGCCACGCAGCTCGCCCGCATCTTGCGCGACGCCGGCCGGACCGAGGAGGCACAGGCCTGGCGTGACCACGCAGAAGCCCGCTACGACGAGCTCCTCGCCCGTCACCCGGAGGCGTTCGCCGATCATGCCGCCGAGTTCTGGTGCACGATCGGCGGCGATCGCGGGCGAGCGTTGCGCCTCGCGCGGCAGAACCTCGCCCTCCGCCCGACGGCTCGCGCCCGTGAGCTCGTGCGCCGCGCGAGCGGCAATCCGGAGGGCTAGCGACCGCCATGTCCGGACCCGACGAGTGGATCGCAGGGAGCTCCGACGGCACGACGCTGCTGATGGTGGTGGCCGTCGCCGCCGTGCTCGGCCTCCGCCACGCGACCGACCCGGACCACCTCTCGGCCGTGACCGCCCTGATCGCCACCGGCAACGAGCGCTCCCGCCCGGCGGCCCGCCGGCTTCGTCTGGGGCCTCGGCCACGCGACGACGCTGTTGGCCTCCGGGCTGCCGATCGCCTTCTACTCCGCCTACCTGCCGGAGCCCGTCCAGCAGGGCGCCGAGACCGCGGTGGGGGTGATGATCGTGGCGCCGTGTGGCTGCTCATGCTCTGGCGGCGAGGGACCTTCCATGCCCACGCGCTCACCCACGTCCACGGGCACGGGGACGGTGGGCTCGGTGGGCACGGACACGGCCACCCACCCGGCCGGCTGACGCCGCTCGGCGCCTACGCCGTCGGCCTCGTCCACGGGATGGGCGGCTCGGCCGGCGTCGGCCTGCTGCTGCTGGCCGAGATCGAGAGCCGGGGCCTCGCGGTGACGGCGCTCGCGGTCCTCGCGCTGTTCACCGCCATGTCGATGGCGATCGTCTCGGCCGGGTGGGGGCTCGCGCTCGGCCGCCCGACCGTCCGGCGCTCGCTCGACCGCGTCACGCCCGCGCTTGGCGTCGCCAGCCTGGCGTTCGGCGCCT
Source organism: Acidimicrobiales bacterium (assembly GCA_035697145.1). Classification (GTDB taxonomy): domain Bacteria; phylum Actinomycetota; class Acidimicrobiia; order Acidimicrobiales; family VFJN01; genus DASQUK01. The sequence goes on along the minus strand of DASSDL010000228.1, from coordinate 20,732 downwards.
GGTACGCGCTCGGCGCGCTGACCCTCGTTCCCTACGTGCTCTGACCCCGAGGAAAGGAAACATCGATGACGAAGGTCCTCTACACGGCGCACGCCCAGGTCACCGGCGGACGCGTCAACGGCCACGGTCGTACCAGCGACGGTCAGTTGGAGGTGGACCTTCGCGTCCCCGAGGAGATGGGCGGACCGGGCGGTGGGACGAACCCGGAGGAGCTGTTCGCCGTCGGGTACGCGGCGTGTTTCGAAGGTGCCCTCGTCGCCGGCGCCCGGCGTCGTCGCCTGGACGCCGGTGACGCCACGATCGACTCGGCGGTCAGCCTGTTCCCGACCGGCGACGGCGCCTTCGAGATCGCCGTCACGCTCGACGTCGCGCTGCCCTCGGTCGACGACCGCGAGACGGCCGCCGGACTCGTCCGAGCGGCCCACCAGGTGTGCCCCTACTCCAACGCCACCCGCGGCAACATCACCGTCGACCTTCTTCTCAGTGGCGAGCCGATCTGACGTTCTCCACGGGCTCCGCGCCCTCACCACGACCTTGACCCCGTCCCCTACCGTGAACGGCACCAGGAGCCTAGGACCACGTTCTACCGAGACGCGTTCGACAAGCGGCTGGTCGCCTTCTGGGGTGTCTTGGGCGTCCGTCCAGCGAAGGACGGAGTCACCCTCACCGACGACGGTCGGCTACGGGCGTCGTTCGGGCTCCTCAAACTCGAGACCACGCTCGAGAACGTCGACGGCGCCCACATCACCCGGAACTACCGGTGGTGGACGGCGGCCGGGGCCCGGGGCTCGATGAAGGACGACGGGCCCACGTTCGGCACGAACGCGAACGCGGGGGTGTGCATCCACTTCCACGAGACGGGTGCCGTCGCCGCTCAGGCGCAAGGGCCACTCCGCGCTGACGGTCACCGTCGAGGATCTCGAAGGGCTGACGGAGGTGCTCACCAGCCCCTGACGCCGAACGTCTGCTCGAGCTGGCTCCCGATGGCCGCCGCCCGCCTGGCCAAACCGGCGGGCGGCTGCAACGGATCGCCGACGAACGTCTGGCGCTCCGCGGCCCGACGCGTTGCAGAGATTCGTTCCGGGACAGCACATGTAACGCGCGCCGAATGCTCGGCCCATCGGCCACCCGGAGGCACGCATATCTACGCATCTGTCGCCGGCCGGCTACGGGGCGTTGGCCGTACCAATCGACCGACCTGGGACCCTCGCGGCTGACCGGGACTCGCTTGCGGTCAGACCTCGTGGCCGAGCGGGGATTCGCAACCTTTGGGCGACGTGCTATGGGATGCGGCGCTGGTATCGCCGTAGTGCCGGCCACGAGCGCCGGCCGAGCCCTCTTCCGTACCCTGGTCAGGCGGTGTCAACGTGGGAGAGAAGTTCGGGGAGTGCTTCGTCGTTGGGAGTTCCTACCCACGCTCACGACGGGGAGCCGGTGGCTGTCGTCGACCCGGCTTTGGGGGGCGGTGTGTGGCATCGGGCCAGTGGCGGGCCATGTCAGGGTCGCCCGGCGTGCCGTGCGGCGACCGGGTGGACCAGGACGACACCGTCCGAGGCGCCGCCGTGGCTCCAGTGGTTCGCCACGATGTACAGCGTGCGGCCGTCGTCGCCGCCGAGCATGCACGAGAAGCAGCCGCGGTCGGCCATGACCGTATCCAGCACTTCGCCGCCTTCGGCGACTCGAGTGCAGCGCTGTCCGGGAACGCTGGCGTACCAGATCGCCCCTTCGGCGTCCGCGCAGATGCCGTCCGGAGCCGAACCCGGTCCGAGCTCGGCCCAAACACGCCGGTCTGCCAGCTCACCGGAGTCCGTGATGGTCCACGCTGTCAGCCGGTCCGCGTGCGACTCGGCGACCACGAGCGTGTCCTCGCCGAGGACGATCATCCCGTTCGGAAACCACACATCGTCGGCGACCTGGCGGCTGTTCCCGTCGGGCAGCACAACGCTCACGATCCCCGGCTTGGGCTCCTCCCACGGCATCGAGCCCGGCATGTCCACCCACGCCCGGCCAGCGCCATCCACGACGATTTCGTTGAAGGGCTGCCCGCCCGCGCCATACGGCTCCAGGTCCGGCCCTGCCACCAAGCCTCGCGGCGTGGTGGCGACGAGCCGACCATCGGGAAGCCAGTCGATCGAGAACGGCATCCCCTCCACCCGCGCCACAACATCGCGGTTCGCGTCGGCGTCGAAGACCAGCACCTCACCGGCCATCCAATCGCACAACCAGAACCGGTGGTCGTGCCACCGCGGGGACTCGCCCATCTGAAATCCGGCAGCGAATACCTCGGCCATGCCCGATCAGACGCCCGCCCCCTTCCAGACTCATCGGTCCTCGGGCACGAATACGACCGTCACCACGGCGAGATTCCTCTTGGATCGCCTCCCGGCTCACCACCCGGATGGTTCCGGAGGGACGCTCAACACGAGCGCCCTCCACTCCACGGACCGGCGACGGCGCGACGGACACCACTGCCCAGGTCGTGGTCGGAGCGCGTCACTGGGCAGCGAGCCTCCGCGCGATCATCACAGGCCATCGGACGCGGCGACCACCGTGTTTGGTCAACTTTGCCCGGGTTGCCGATCATGTTCGTTGCCATGTGTCGCGGCCGGCCATGCCGTACTGCTTGAGCGCCAACGCGCGCTCCGGCCGGACCGCGATGAAGCAGTTGTCGGGTGACTCGAGACCCTCGGGTGCGAAATCGTCGAGGTTGTAGGTGAACACACCCGTCCAGAGCCGGCGCTTGGTCTCCACGTCGGTGGCGACGCTCGCCGTCCCCCACAGCTCCACACCGTCGCCGCTCTCGTCGACCTGCCAGTGCAGCGCGACGTTCGGGTTCGAGGCGATGTTACGGACCTTCACACTGTTGGCATGGGTGAAGATCCACAGCGTGTCGTCCTCCCATGCCGGCCACACCGGCACGACATCGGGGTTGCCATCGGCACCCACGGTGGCGATGTGCGCCCAGTTCGACAGCCGGACGGTCTCTGCTTTCACGTCGTCCAGATCCACATCTCCTCCTCCGCTCGAGGCGCGTCTCAGCGCATTCTGCCGGGCGGGAACGCGCGGTGGGGAACGGGTGCCCGCGTCCCGCGCTCCGTCCGGCGCCGAACGTGCCCTGCCCGCCTACATCACCTGCTCGACTGACCCGGGCCGCTCGATCACGTCCAATGCCCCGCACCGAACCCGGATCCGTGGAGGATCATCATGATGCGACACCGTGCCCCGGCCGGCGCCCTGGCCATCCTGCTCGCCCTCAGCGCCTGCGGCGATGACGACGACGGCGACCAGGCGGCGAATTCGAGGACGACGGCCGAAGCCACCACGACATCGACCCGGGAGGCGCTGTGTGCCGCGATCGATGATGTCGAGCAAGACATCCGGGCGCTCGGTGACATCGACGTCCTCGCGGAGGGCACCGACGCGGTCGAGGCGAGCATCACCACCATCAGGGAAGACCTCGACGAGATCAAAGAGCTGGCCCCCGACACCGCCCCGGAGGAAGCCGAGGCCTTCGACACCGCCCTGGCATCGCTCGACGACGCAATCGCCGCCCTCGGGGACGGATCACCTACCGCCCAGTCGGTGCAGGACATCGTCGCGGCCGGCGCCTCAACGATCGAGGCCGGACAGGCTTACCTCGGCGCACTCGATGACGCCTGCCCATGACCCGACCGCAACTCGAGATACCCGGCGGCCCGTGACCGCAGCCGGTGGGGGTGACGTGCAGGTGGAACGGAGATCCTTGTCGACCCAGGCCTTGAGCCGAATCTGCGGGTCGACGTGAGCCACGGCGGGCCGTGACGGGTCGGGATCGCGACGACGGCGGGCAACCCGCCGCCGAGAGTCAGGGCGCCCTCGGCCGGTCCGGCGGCCGCGCAACCGTGAGCGCGACTCTCGGGGAGTCCTTCAGCGTTGAGCGCGCCGCTGACGCCGACTTCGGAACGTCGGGCGCCGCGCTGGTGTATGTGCAGTGATGCCGTGCATGGGGCTGCTGGACTGGTCGTGGCGGCCAGTGGCCTGCGGCGGGCGGTCTGGACATCTTGACGGACCTCGCACACCTGCGGCTCAGGCAGGCGGCGCGCGCCCGGAGTCGGGTGCATGAGGATCAGATCCGATGGCTGGTGGTGGTGCGGGCTGATCGCGGCACTCGTGGTCTCGGCTTGTTGGGGTGACTCGGATGGCGAGTCGTCATCCTCCGACGCGGGGGCCTCGATGGCGGCGGGCGCGCCTCGCACGAGGAGTCCTCTTCGTGACCGCCCACTCCCCGATCCGGTCTCGTATCGCGAGATTCCGGAGGGGATCACGCTCACGAACCCGGCATTTGAACCCCTCCCCGGTGCCGACGCCGACTTCGGCCGGCTGGGTGGCGCGGTCTATCAAGTCGAGATCCCCGACGCGTGGAACGGGGGGCTCGTGATGTGGATGCACGGGTTCGCGGAGTTCGAAGCCGAGGCGAACGTCGCCCCACCGGACTTTCGCCGCTACCTGATCGCGCACGGGTACGCGTGGGCGGCATCGAGCTACTCGAGCACGTCGTTCATCCCGCAGCGAGGCGCCGACGAGACTGCAGCGTTGTGGGACCATTTCGTCCGAGAGCACGGCCGTCCCGACTGGACCTACGCATCGGGGCTGTCGATGGGGGGCTGGTCGTCCCATATCGCAGCCGAGCGATACGGCGATCGTTACGACGGGGCACTCGCACTATGCGGCGCGGTCGGCACCGTCCCTGGGCTCCGCATCAGTGCGGAGTACTTCGTCGCCGGTGCGTACGTTGCTGGTGTTCGTCAGGCCGAGTACGACTCGGCCCAGGACATCGCTCAACTCGTCAACGAGCGCATCCGTCCCGCGCTCGACGACCCTGACAAGCGGGCACTGTTCGACCGCATCATGGTCGACTTGACCGGCGGACCTCGAGCGTTCGCCGTCGAGGGTATCCACGACGAGGAGGACACGAATTTCGAACGGGCGATTCTGAGCGTTGCGGCACGGCTGGCACCGCCGCGTGACGCGCCGTATCGGCTCCGGCCCGACAACCTTGTGACCTCGGAGGAGTTCAACCGGGATGCCATCGTGATCCCCACGGGCGATTGGTACGAAGAGTTCAGCGCAGGGATGGAAGTGACCGGGGATCTCGCCATGCCACTGATCACGCTGCACACCACCGGCGACGGTCAGGTACCGGTCAACCAGGCGCAAATCCTGCGCGACCGGGTACAGGCCGCGGGCCAGTCCGATCGTCTCGTGCAGAGGGTGATCGAGGATCCTGGGCACTGCGGCTTCTCGACCGCCGAGCAGGAAGCGGCGTTTCAGGCGCTCGTTGACTGGGTTGAAGATGGCGTCAAGCCCGAAGGGACGAACCTCGCCGTTGACGACCTGAGCAACCTCGACCAGACCTTCGAAGACGCTGTGCGTGTCACATCCGAGAGCGATGCCGGGGTGACGATACGCGGCCGGGCAAGCCTCGACGGCGCGCCGCTCGACGCGCGATGGATGGGAGCCCTGGTGCGTCGCGACGGACTCGTCACGCCGTGCAACGTCACCCTTCCTCCCAGCGACAACGGCTACTACAAGATCGGCGTGTTTGCCGACAAGGCCTCCGCCGGCTGTGGCCGGCCGGGCTCGGACGTGTTGCTGTGGACGTACGCGGGCAACAGGAAACTCTTCGGCGCTAGCACCGTGCCGTGGCCGAACGCTGGCTCGGTGCGTTTCGATGTCGAGTTCGCGACGACCAATCCGTTCGGCGCCGCGCCGGCGATCACCGAGTTCTCCGGTGAGATCTACGACGACGCCGGTAACCGTTATGAGGCAGGCGGACGCGTGGAGGCCTACATCTCCTCGACATTGTGCGGTGTCGCGTCGATCCGCGGCTCCGAGCTCTACATCCTCAGTGTCGCCGGACCAAACGCCGTCCCCGGATGTACCGCGGGCGGGCGCATCACCTTCGTGGTCAATGGCGATCAGGCAACCGAGACCGCCACCAACTCGCCGGAACAATCCACACACCTCGACCTCACCGTCACCCCTCGACAACGCCGTTAGGGGCTGCTCGAACCTCCCAAGGCATGGTCGGCCGGTTGGCATTACCGACCGAGCTGGGCCAGAGCGCCCCGGCAGTCGCCCAGACGTGGCCCCCGACGATCCGGTCACCCGCGGTTCGCTTGCGAGCGTCGGGCGTGGCTCCAGGCCGCTCCAGCTCTCCACATGATCTCCAGGCTCCCTCCAAGCAGCCGGTGCCCCGCCGGGCGCAGTGTTGCCTCCGTGATGGCGACGACAACCGCGGAACGTACCTATGCCCGGCGCGATGACGCCGCCGCCGGGGCCCGGGCGATGGTCCCCTGGCTGCTCGGCGTCGCCCCCTATGGTCTGGTGATCGGCGTCAGCGCCGCCCAGGCCGACATCCCCACGGCGGCGGGGTGGCTGACCGGCCTGGCGATCTACTCCGGCAGCGCCCAGGTGGCGACCATCGAGCTGCTCGATGCTGGCGCCGCCTCCCTGGTCGTGGTCGCCACCGCCCTCGCCATCAACATGCGCCTGATCATCTACTCGGGGGCGATTGCCGGGTACTGGCGCGGCATGCCCCGCTGGTGGCGCGGGCTGGCCGCCTACCTGCTGGTGGATCCGTCGTTCGCCGTCGGAGTCGACCGTTACCAGCGCTCCGGCGACCGCGTGGGAGCGCACGCCTACTATCTCGGCGGCGCAGTCGCCCTCTGGGTCACGTGGTTGGGGGCCATCTCGGTTGGCGCCACCCTCGGAGCGCGGCTCCCGGCTGGTCTCCACCTCGAGTTCGTGATTCCCCTGTTCCTGGTCGGCGAGGTCGTCGCGCGGCTCGGTACTCCGGCGATGTGCCGCGCCAGCCTCACGGCCGTGGCCGTGGCGGTGGTCGGCTGTTCGGCACCACTGCACCTCGGCTTGGTCGGAGCGATCGTGGCCGGCATCGCGGTCGGCGTCGCCACTCCGCGGAGCCGGCGATGAACGCCTGGCTGGTCGTCGTGACGGTAGGCGTCGGTAGCTACCTGTTCCGTCTGAGCATGGTGGCCTTGGCCGGCCGGGTGGGATCGTCAGATCGCTTCGAGCGGACCTCGGCCTTCGTCGTGCCGAGCGCCTTCGCCGCGCTCGCGACCAGTGGCATCGTCGCCGGGCTCAGCGGCTACGGCGCCGGGTCGATCGCCCCGCTCGCCGCGGTCGGCATCGCCGTCGTGGCCGTTCGTCGCACGGGCAGGCCCCAGGCCGCAATGGTCGCCGGCATGCCGACGCTGTGGGTCCTGCACGCCCTACTCCCGGGTTGACACGGGGTTGACGTCGAAAAGCGGAAGCACGATGGCCCTCTCATCACGACACCTGATCGCGAACTCACCGCGGGTGATCCTGACACCCCACGACGCCGCGTCGCTCGGCACCGTGCTGGGTGTCTGGGCGCACCCCGACGACGAGACCTACCTGTCGTCGGGCCTCATGGCGCTCGCCCGGCGGGCGGGCAGCCGGGTGGTCTGCGTCACCGCGACGCGCGGTGAGCACGGCACCGATGACCCCGACCGCTGGCCCCCCCGCCGCCTCGCCCGGACCCGCGACCTGGAGATCGCCGCTGCCATGGCCATCCTCGGGGTGGACGAGCATCGCTGGCTCGGGTTGGAGGACGGCACCCTGGCCGACCAGCCCCATGCTGCGGGCGCCGAGCGCGTGGCCGCGCTGATCGACGAGGTCGCTCCTCACACGATCGTGACGTTCGGGCCCGAGGGGATGACCGGCCACCCCGACCACCAGGCCGTGGCGGGTTGGGTGGCCGACGCCTGGCGGCGCTCGGGCCGACGCGCTCGGCTGCTCCAGGCCACCACCACCGATCGCTTCGCCATCGAGTTCGCCGACCTTCACGCCGCCATGCCGGTGTTCGGGCCGGGGCTGCCGCGGCACACACCCGATGCCGACGTCGCCCTGGTCGTGGGCCTCGATGACGAGCTCCGAGACCTCAAGCTGGCCGCGCTGCGCGCCCAGGCCACCCAGACCCATGGGCTGATAGCTGCGATCGGCGAGGACAGGTTCCGCGCCTGGTGGCGCGAGGAGACGTTCGTGGCCGCCGACGGTCGCTCCTCCCGACGGACGGATCTCCACGACCTCACAACGTCGTCGCCAATGTTGCCGCGCCGGGGTCCGTCCGAGTCGACGACGAAGCCGCAATCGCCCCAGCAGCACCACAACCACCGGAGACGATCTCGATGAGATTGAGTAGCCGCTACTCGTGTCCGTACCCCGGCGGGCGATCAAGGTGGCCATCATGACCCAGGCCACCATCAGTCAGACCATCGCCACTAGGCCGTCCTTGCCGCTGCGTCGGGTTGACGGCATTGAACTTCCGGTTGCCGGCACGTGGACCGTCCCTGGCAACCACGCCACCATCGCGTTCTGCGTGCCCCGGCGCCTGCGGCGGCCCGACAACCGCTCAGGACGGGCCAGCGAAGCGACGGTGTTCATCTCCGAGGATCCCGGCGACGTCCTCGTCGCCGTGCTGCTCGAGGCTCCTGACCTCGAGGTCACCGGACTGCCTGCAGAGACGAGCGGTCCGCCCATCCAACTCTTGGCGCGGTCCGTCCCGGGTCCTCACCGGTGGGCGATGGGTGGCAAGGTGTTCTTCGACACGGGTGTCCGGACACTGCGGGCGACCCTCGCCTACCACGGGGTCTGGCGTCGCGGCGACCTCACCTACGGCTGGTTCGTCCTCGCCGGCGCCATCAGCGCTCCGCGTCGCAAAGTGCTGCCGCTGGAGTTCCGTTTCGAGCTCCTGGCATCCGCTCCCGAACCGGGGTCGCGAGCGCTGCCGGCTCCATCGCGTGCAGGTTCCGCCGGGGCCACTTCGCACATGGCTGGCGTGGCATGAGCCAGGTGATCAAGCCCACGCTCTTCGAGCGGCTCGGTGGCCTTGTGAGCATCGATGTCGCCGTTGACCAGCTCTACGACCGGATCCAGGGCGACCCGGAGCTGGCACCCTTCTTCGATCGGGTGGACCTACGCCGCCAGCGCGCCCACCAGAAGGCCTTCCTCGCCATGGCCCTCGGCGGCCCCCGGTCCTATGGGGGTCGCGGCATGGCCGAGGCCCACCGGCATCTGGGGATCAGCGATCACGATGTGGATCTCGTGGCGGGTCATCTGGCAGCCGTGCTCGCGGGGCTGGGTGTGTCACCGGCGCTCATCGATGAGGTGGTCACGGCCGTCGATGGCTTGCGCGACACGGTGCTCGGTCGCGGCTGAGCCCGACGGCCTGCCATGCTTGTTCATGGTGCCGACGACCTGGCCTTTGTGCGGGCGGGACCGAGAGATCGCCTACCTGGGCGCGTTGTTGGGTCGCCGTCGAGGAGCACTCCTGGCGGGACCCTCCGGTGTCGGCAAGACCAGGCTCGCCTCGGCGGTCGCCGCTGAGCTCGAGCCCGCTGGGTGGGCGATCGTGCGCCTGGTTGCCAGCCGGCCCGCGGCCAGCATCCCGCTCGGTGCCCTTGCCGGCCTGCTGTCGCCGGCCGAACCGTCGGGTGACGGCGTGCCGGCGCTCCTGCAGGTCCGAGCCGGCATCGCCGCCAACGCAGCCGGCCGGCCCGCGCTGGTGGTCCTTGACGACGCTCAGTGGCTTGACGAGGCGTCGGCGGTCGTCCTCCACCAGCTTGTCGGATCGGGCGACATCACGTTGCTCGCCACGTTGCGCACGGGCGAGCCGACGCCCGACGCTGTCACCGTCCTGTGGAAGGACGGCCTGGTGGAGCGCATCGAGGTCGTACCCCTCAGCGACAAGTCGGTGCGCGACCTGCTCGAGGCCGTCCTCGACGGGCCGGTGGAGACGCGCACCGCGATGCGGCTGTGGCGGCGCTGTGCCGGCAACGCCCTATACCTCCGGGAGCTCCTGGGCGAGGCGGCCCGCGTCGGTCTGCTCCAGCGTCGCGAGGGTCTGTGGTGTATCGACACCCTCCCGCCCGGGTCGGCTCGTTTGGCCGAGCTGGTCGCCGAACGCTTCGGTGCCCTTGACGAGAACGAGCGCGCCGCCCTCGAGACCATCGCCGTCGGGGAGCCGATCGGTTTGGGAATGCTCGATGCGCTGGCGGACCGCAACGCGGTGGAGCGTCTCGAGGCCACCGGCGTCATCGCCGTCGGCGCCGACGGCGACCACGTCGTCGCTCGGCCTGCCCATCCGCTGTATGGCGACGTCGTACGATCGTCGATTCCGGACCTCAGGCGTCGCTCGCTCACACGCACGCTGGCCGACGCCGTCGAGCGCCAGGGTGCCACGGCCCGGGACGATTCGATACGCCTAGCTCTGTGGCGCCTCGACGGTGGCGGCAAGCCAGCGCCGGGGCTCCTGCTCGCGGCGGCGCGCCACGCCCACTTCGCTTTCGATGGGATGACGGCCGAACGCCTGGCGCGTGCCGCGTGGGCCGCGGATCACAGTTTCGAGGCGGCCCACGTCCTCGCCGATGTGCTGTTCGCCCGCGGCGGGTTCGTCGAGCGAGAGGAGCTGCTCGCCACACTGGGGGCCACCGCCACGACGGACGACGAACGCACGGTCGTCGCCGTGTCGCGGGCGCTCGGATGGTTTTGGGGCCTGGCCGACGGCGAGGCTGCCGAACGTGTTCTGGTCGAGGCCGAAGCCCAGGTGACCGATCCGGGATGGTGGTCAGAGATCCGGGCCACGCGCGCGACCTTGATCGGCCAGTCAGGCCGCCACCGAGAAGTGCTCGAGCTAGTCGCTGGTCTGCCCGATGACCTCGTGAGCGATCGGGTCCGGCTCCAGGCTGCGCTCGCGGAGGCGTTCGCCCTACCGGGTGTGGGCCGAGGTGAGGAAGCCGTCGCCCGCATCGACGACGCCATTTCGGCGGGCGCGCAGATCGGCCAGCAGCTGACACTCTTCCGGGCCAGCCTCCTGCAATCCGCCAAAGCAATGGCCCTGGTGGCGCTCGGCCGCCTCGACAACGCCGCCGAGGCCGCGCGCAGCGGACTGGAGGCCGCCATCGCTACCGGGAACCGCGCCGGCGAGGGATTCTTCGGCGCCACGCTCGGGTGGGTCCAGCTGCACCAAGGACTGCTCCTTTCGGCACAGCGCACCTACCGCGAGAGCGCCACGGCGTTCCGGGCCAGTGCGCATCGGGGCCCGCTGCGATGGGCCCTCGCCGGTCTCCTGTTCGCGGCCGCGTTGGCCCGCGACCGCGAAGTTGCCGCCGAGGCGGCGCGCACCCTCGATGCCATCGGCCCCCACCCAGCGGCCCTTTTCGACACCACGATCGGCCAGGCGCGGGCTTGGGCGGCGGTGGCCGATGGCGAGCCCGAGCACGCCCGTTCCCTGCTCCGCGCCGCGGCCGCCGAAGCCCGCTCCCGCGGGGCCGTGCTGGATGAGAGTGCTGCACTGCACGATCTCGCCCGCCTTGGCCGCGCCAAAGAGGTCGCGGACCACCTCCGATCGCTGGCCGCCAGCGCGCAGGGCGACTATCTCCGCACCCTCGCCGACAACGCCGCCGGGCTCGCCCGTGGCGACCCCGACGCGCTCGGCGACGCGGCTGAGCGGTTCGCTGCCTTGGGCTTCAACCTCCGCGCCGCCGAGTCGGCGATGGCCGCCTCGGAGGCCTCAGCCCGGGCCCACGACCAACGCACAGCGACCCGATGGGCGCGCCGGGCCACGGAGCTGGCCGCACTGTGCGAGGCGCCCGCCACGCCGGAGCTGGTCGGTCCCGCCGGGCCTAGCCCATTGACGAACCGCGAGAGCGAGATCGCGCTGCTCGCAGCCGATGGGCTGCCGTCGCGAGTCATCGCGGAGCGCCTCTACCTGTCGGTTCGTACCGTCGACAACCACCTGGCGCGGATCTATACCAAGCTCGGCGTAACCAGTCGCTCCGAGCTGCCGGCAGTCCTGCGCCGCTGAAGCGACCCGACCACCGCTCGCTCGCCGCCGCCCACGTCGAGCACGAGGGGGACGAGGAGGAAGGCGGGCCGTGGCTGGGGCGACGACGAGGACGAAGTCCAGGAGCGGATCTAGCCGGCGAGACGCCACGATGGCTTCCACGAGGGTCCACTAGTGTCGCGGCTCGGAGCGGAGTGGTGCGAGGAGCGGAGTGAGCATGGCCGTGGCCATCAGCTTGCCTCGGGACGATTCGCCGCAGCAGCTGTACGAGCGCGAGCGCCACCTGGCGGCCCAGCGAGAGTTGTACGAGTGGGACCGCCGGCCGGGGCTCCCGCCGCTGTGCAAGGGCGTGCCGGCACCGGAGCGGTTCAGCCGGGCGAGCGCGTACGAGATGCTCAGCGACGCCGCCGAGTCCGTCGCCAGCGGTGCGCTGAGCCTGTACGGCCGGCTGCGACGGTCGCCGACGAAGATCTCGGACTACGACGCGTTGTACGCGCTGCGCCACCCGCCGCGGGTGATGGAGCGCTGGCGCTCCGACCGCGAGTTCGCTCGCCAGCGCCTGAACGGCATCAACCCGTTCCTGATCACGTGCATCGCCGAGCTGCCCGAGCACTTCCCGGTCACTGACGAGCACCTGCGCGGCGTGCTGCCCCACGGCGTCTCCCTGACCCGGCTCCTCGACGAGCGGCGCGTGTTCCTGTGCGACTGGAAGGACGTCGCCGGGGCACCGCTCGTTCTCGGCCGCTTCCAGGCCGCGCCGATGGCGCTGTTCTGGCTCGACGACAGCCGCACGCTGATGCCCCTCGCCATCCAGCTCGGCCAGTCGCCGGCCGAGGCACCGGTGATCTTCACCCCGGCCGACGACGTGTGGCTCTGGCTCACGGCGCGCATGTACGTGACGAACGCCGACGGCACGTACCACGAGGTCATCGCCCACCTCACTCGCACCCACCTCGTGATGGAGCCGGTCTGGGTGGCGGCGTGCCGCACGCTCCCGCCCGAGCACCCGGTGCACGAGCTCCTCGCGCCGCACTTCACCGGCACGATCAACATCAACGACGACGCCCTCACCGAGCTCCTCGCTCCCGGCGGTCCGATCGACATCACGATGTCGCCAGGGTCCGACGGCTCGTTCTGGCTGGCGGAGCAGGAGTACAGCCGCTGGCGCCTCGACGACTGGAACCCGCGCGCCGATTTCGCCCGCCGCGGCGTGCTGGACCCCGACGTGCTGCCCGGCTACTGGTTCCGCGACGACGCCCTCGCGCTGTTCGACGCGATCGGCGAGTACGTCGGCCAGCTCCTCAGCGACTTCTACCGCAGTGACGACGACGTGCGTGGCGATCCCGAGCTGCTGGCGTTCGCGCGCGAGCTCGTCGCCGACGACGGTGGTCGCGTGCGGGGCACGCCCGTGACCGCCGACGGTCGCTTGGAGTCCGTCGCCGACGTCGTCCGCCTGCTGCAACACGTCGGCTACACGGTTTCGGCCGAACACGGCGCGGTGAACAACGGGCAGTGGGATCAGTTCGGCTACATCCCGAACACCCCCGGCGCGCTGTTCATGCCGCCGCCGACATCGAAGCACATGACGAACGAGGCCCGCCTCGTGTACGCGCTACCGGGCTACCGCTCGTCGGTCGAGCAGATGGCGATGGTGCACATGTTGTCCGCACCGACGCTGACGCCGCTCGGCAGCTACCCCGACGAGTTCTTCATCGGATCCGTGCCGGCGCAGCTGTGCGTCGACCGCTTCCGGTCGCGGCTCGACGACATCGCTTTCGCCATCGAGCACCGCAACCGTGAGCTGCCCGCTCACGAGCGGTACACGTACCTCGTGCCGTCCGATGTCGGCCGGTCGATCACCATCTGAAGGGGTCGCCCCGGTGGTGCCGGGCTACGCGCTCGGCGCGTGCATCCACCGCGGCGACCGGTACCGCTTCTACGAAGCCACGTCGCCGGCGCACGGCCGCGTCGTCGTGCGCGTCCACGCCAGTCCCGTGCCGTCCGAACGCGAACTCGCGGCGACGCGTCACGCGGCCGCCGTCGGTACGCGGCTGAACGCGGTCGACGGGGTCGTCGCGCACCTCGACCTCGTGCCGAGCGGGCGCGACCTCGCCCTGGTGACGGCCGCCGTGGACGGAGCACGACCACTGCGGTCCTCCGTGGGCGGTGCGGGGACTCTGGTCGAGCTGTGCCGACTCGGTGCGTCCGTTGCCACGGTGCTCAGCGCGCTCCACCGGATGGGCCTCGTCTACTGCGCCCTGTCGCCCGACAGCGTGCTCGTCGATCCGACCGGGGGGGCGCACCTCGCCGATCTCGAGCGCGCCACCGACGTGGAAGCCGAGACGTCACCGCTGTTCGACCCGGCCCGCCTCGGCACGGCGCTGACCTACGTGTCGCCGGAGCAGACCGGCCGCGTGAACCGTGCCGTCGACGCCCGCAGCGACCTGTACTGCCTCGGGCTCGTGCTGTTCGAGCTCGTGGCCGGATCGCCGCCGTTCACCGATCCGTCTCCCCGCGCCCTCGCCCACGCCCACATCGCCCGCCGGCCGCCGCGCCTCGACGAGCGGCGACCCAGCTGCCCCGTGCTGCTCGCCGACCTCGTCGACCGGCTGCTGCGCAAGCATCCCGAGGACCGCTACGCGACCGCCGCCGCGGTGGCCGACGACCTCCGAGCGATCGCCGACGACATCGCCGCCGGCCGAACCCCGTCGTTCGCGCTCGGCCACCACGACGTCGAACCGCGGCTGCGACTCGCCGACATTCTGTTCGGGCGCGACGCCGAGTTGGCCGCGCTCCGTGAGGTGTTGGACCGCTCGGCAGCCGGTGGCCGCGAGCTCGCGTTCGTCTCCGGCTACTCGGGCATCGGCAAGTCGAGGCTCGTCAACGAGCTCCACCGGCCGGTCGCCGCGGTCGACGGCTGGTTCGCCACCGGGAAGTTCGATCTCTACCGGCGCGACCTCCCGTACGCCGCGTTCATCCAGGCCGCGGGCGAGCTCGTCCGCCAGGTGCTCACCCTCCCGGAGACCGAGATCGACGCCCTGTCGGCACGGCTCACCGAGGAGCTGCGCGCATCGGCCGCCGCGCTCGGCGAGCTGATCCCAGACCTCGCACCCCTCATCGGTGAGCAGGAACCACCGGGCGACGTGTCGCCGGCGGAGGCGCAGCGCCGGCTGGAGGCGGGCATCCGCACGCTCGTGCGCGTCGTGGCGAGCGTCGATCACCCGCTCGTGCTCTTCATCGACGACCTGCAGTGGTCCGACCTGGCGTCACTGCGGCTCCTCGACGCGCTGATCGACGACGTCGCCGCGTCGGCGCTCCTCGTGATCGTCGCGTGGCGTGACAACGAGGTCGGACCCGGCCACCACGCGTGGGACTTCGTGCAGCGCCACCTGGCGCGGGCCGTGAACCTCGTGCTCGAACCGCTCGGCGTCGACGACGTGACGGAGTGGCTGGCGGCGTCCGTGCACGAGGAGACCGACGCCGTCGCGGACCTTGCCCGGCTCACCCACGACAAGACGCTCGGCAACCCGTTCTTCGTCCGCCAGTTCCTCCGCGATCTCGTGACTGACGACGTGCTCCGCATCGGCGAGTCCGGGATGTGGTGGTGGGACACTGCCGCCGTCGAGCGCCGCGGCGTGAGCGAGAACGTCGGCGATCTCGTGTCGCGCCAGGTCGAGCGGCTGCCATCCGGTGTGCACCAGGTCCTGCAGGCGGCGTCGTGCGTCGGCCCGGAGTTCGACCTCGACTCCGTCGTCGGCATCGTCGGCGGTCCCCGCGACGACGCCGTCGCCAGCCTCCATGCCGCGCTCCGAGCGGGGCTCATCCTGCCCCGCGACGACGCGTACCAGTACGCATCGGACCACGCGGTCGGCATCAACCCTCGGTTCGCTTTCCTTCACGACCGTGTGCAAGAGGTGGCCCACGAGTCCATGCGACCCGACGTGCGTGCCGCCGCCCACCTCGCCCTCGCACGCCGTGGCATGGCGGAGGGCGATCGTGATCCGGCTCGGACCGACGAGCTGGCGGTCGACGTCGCCAGCCACTTGAGCGCCGGGATCAGCGCCCTCGACGACCCTGCGGAGCGTACCGCCGCTGCCCGCTGGCTCGTGGCGGGTGCCGTGCGGGCCAAGGCCGTGATGGCCACCGAACCCGCCCAGGTCTTCCTCGACCACGCCGACGAGCTGCTACCCATCGAGCGATGGGGTATGCAGCCGGACCTCGCCCGCCGGCTCCACACCGAAGCCGCCGACATCGCCTACATCGAAGGTCGCTTCGCGGACATCGACCGTCACGCCGCCCCGGTCCTCGCCCACACGAAGGACCCGCTCGAGCGGATGCCGATCCACAACATCCACATCGGCATCGGTGTCGCCCAGAACCGGTGGGCCGAGGCGACGCAGTACGCCATCGACGTGCTCGCCGAGGAGTACAGCATCGCGCTGCCGTTCAAGCCGTCGCTGGCGGCGGTCGCCACCGAGATCGCGAAGATGCGGTGGCAGCTGCGCGGCTGGTCGATCGACGACCTGCGCAGGCTCCCGCCGATGACCGACGAGCTCGTCGACGCGTCGATGTCGTTGCTGATGAAGACGGCAACGAACGCCTACTGGGCGTCGCCGAACCTCGTGCCTTTGATCGGGCTGACCATGGTGCGCCAGTCGATCCGCCACGGCAACAGCGGGTTGTCGGCCTACGGCTACGTGCTCTACGGCCTCGTCGCCTCGGCCGTGCTCTTCGATGCCGAGCGCGGGTACCGGTTCGGCGAGCTGGCGATGGAGGTCCTCGACCGGTTCGGCGCCCGCCACCTCGTCGGCAAGACGGCGCTCGTCCACCACGGCTTCATTCGCCACGGCGTGGACCCGATGGCGACCTGCGGCAAGTCCGTGCTCGAGGGGTTCCACGAGGCCCACGCCGCAGGCGACATCGAGAACGCCGCGTACTGCGCGATGGCCGCCCTCTACACCGCGGTCGTCTCCGGGGAACCACTGCCCGCCCTGACCGAACGTCTCGCTCCGTACGTCGACGCAATCCGGGCGAGCGGCCACGAGCAGACGATCTACGGGACGTCCGTGTGGCTGCAGGCTGTCGACAACCTCACCGCGAACAGCATCGAGCCAGAGCTGCGGGGCGAGCACATCGACTTCGAGCGCCGGTTGGCGGAGCTGCTCGTGTCCGAGAGGGGCAACGCGATCCCGCAGGGCGTGTGCGCCGCCGGGTTCCTCGCGTTCCTCCTCGACGACGAGCGCGCCGAGCGGCACCTCGGGCTGCTGTTCGCGAACATGCGCAACACCCCCGGGCAGACATACCTAATGCCGTGCCTCGGCATGTACGCGATCCTGCTCACGCGCAAACGGGCCGCTCGACGCGCGACCCCGGGCGACCGCGCCAAGCTCGTCGCGATCACCCGGCTGCTGGAACGCCGGGCGAGGACGAACCCCGGTGACCACCGGCCGTTCCTCGGCATGATCGCCGCCGAGCGTGCCGCCGGCGCCGGCCAACTCGACGCGGCCGCCCGCTTCCTCGACGCCGCCGCTGCCGCCGCGGCGAGCGGCTTCACGTACCTCGAGGGACTCGCACTCGAGCGTGCGGCCGCGCTGCACGAGTCGCGCGGCCATGCCGAGACCGCCCGCCACCTTCTCAGCCGCGCCGTCGCCGTGTGGCAGCGGTACGGCGCCACCGCGCGACTGCGACTCCTCGGGTACGACCCGACGGCGCCGCACGAGCTCGACTCTTCGATCGACGTCGACACGCTGCTCGACACCGCCGCCGCCGTCTCACGCGAGATCGAGGTCGACGGCGTCGTCGCCAAGGTGCTCCGCCTGGCGATCGAGAACGCCGGGGCGAACCGGGCGACACTGCTGCTCCAGAGCGACGGGAAGCTCGCCGTGCACGCCGCCGCCACGGTCTCCGACCACGGCGGGTTCGACCTGCAGATGCCCGGCCCGACGGAAACGGCACCGACGGGGTGGCCGGCACGCGTGGTCGACTACGTGGCGCGAACGGGGGCCGATCTCATCGTTCCCGACGCGTCCGCCGACCCACGCTTCGAGCGCGACACGTACATCCGCGAGCACCGCGTCCGCTCCGTGCTGTGCGCGCCGCTGCACCGTGCGGGCGAGCTGACCGGCGTGCTCTACCTCGAGAACTCGCTCGGGCCCGACGTGTTCACGGCTCGTCACCTCACGCTCGCCCGCACGATCGTCGGCCAGGCGGCGATCGCCATCGAGAACGCCGGCCTCTACGAGCGCCAGCGCGAGATGGCCACCGCGTTCAGCCGGTTCGTCCCGCGACCGTTCCTCGAGCACCTCGAACGTTCGAGCGTGGTCGACGTGCAGCTCGGCGACGCGGTCGCCGCCGACGTGACGATCCTGTTCAGCGACCTGCGCGACTTCACGTCGATCTCCGAACGCCTCTCGGCGGCTGACAACTTCGAGTTGCTCAACTCGTACCTTGCGGCCATGGACCCGCCGGTGCACACGAACGGCGGGTTCATCGACAAGTACATCGGCGACGCCGTGATGGCGCTCTTCGTCGATGCTGCCGACGGCGCCATCGCGGCCGCGGTCGAGATGACCCGGTCGCTGCGGCGGTTCAACGCCGACCGTGACGGCCCGCAGCTGGGCATGAGCATCGGTCTGCACGCCGGGCCGGTCGTGCTCGGCACGATCGGGTCGGTGCAACGGATGGACACGACCGTCATCGGCGACACGGTGAACACCGCGTCGAGGCTCGAGAGGCTCACCAAACCGTACGGGGCGGCCGTGCTCCTCTCGGGCGCGGTGCGCGACCGGCTGCGCGATCCCGGCCGGTTCACGTTCCGCGAGGTCGGGCGGGTCCGGGCCAAGGGCAAGCGCGAGCCGGTCACCGTGCACGAGGTGCTCGACGCCCGCGGCGACGAGATGGCGGGCCTCGTCGCCGCGCTCCCGTGCTTCTCGGCCGGGCTGTCCGCCTGGTACGCGGGAGACTTCGAGGCAGCGAAGGCGGGGTTCGCCGACGCCGTCGACATCGCACGGGTCGATCAGCTCGCCGGTGACTACCTCCACCGGATCGACGAGCTGACGAACGCCCCCGCGGACTGGGACGGCGTCGACCGTCGCGAATCCAAATGACGATGCAACAGGCGGATCAGGGCGGGTCCGGCATCGGCGGCACCGCGATCCAGTCCGGGTCGCGCCGGCTGTCGCCGAACTCGGCGGGCATCCCCCGGAGCCGGTAACTGAGCAACCGGGCCCGCATCGTCCAGAGGGCGGCGAGGCGCAGGTCCATCAGCGAGTGCGGATCGTCGATCGAACGGCCGCGTGGCAGGGGCAGGCAGTCCGGGTGATGAGCGAGATCGAACCCGGTCAGCATGCTCTCGGTGTAGTCGAGTGCTTCGTCGAGCACGACGTGGGCGACGTCGTGCCAGGGATGCACGGTGTCGTCCCACACGTACTGCGCCGTCACCCACTCCGGGTCGGGGCCGGGCGGTCTGCGCCGGGCCTGCAGCTGGAGCATGAACTCGATCGTGCCGCCGGCGAGCCGCTCGCGGGCTTCGTCCTTCAGATAGTTGCGGTTCCGGGTCTCGCCCGGCAGCGGGTTCTGTAACCACGGGTGGGTGAGGTCGTCGGGCGTCGGCGTCCCGTCGGGCTCGTACGACAGCGGCCACAGCCGGTAACGCACGTAGTAGTCGTTGGCGTCGAGATCGACCAGGCCGAAGCACGTCTGCGAGTGGTAGATGATCGAGCCGATCGACGTCGGGTCACGTCGCATACCGTCCTGGCCGCCGGCGAGCGCCATCGGCTGCTGGCCGAGGTACGGCGTCCAGTTCTTCCCGCGGCCGGCGATCGTGCCGCGCATGAACCCGACGAACGTGCGGGCGCTCCAGAAGATCGCCAGGGCCCCGCTGTTGAGCAAGAGGTCGAGCGGCGACGTGTCGCGGTCGTCGGCGAACTTCAGCCCCGCCCCGCGGATGACCATCTTGGCGTCGTCCTTCCACGTGGCGGCACCGAACCGCATCCGGCACGGGAACTCGGTGCCCGGCGTGAAGAACTCGTTGCGGGGGAACGTCGGCTCGTCGACGATGCGCACGCGCCCACGCGTGACGATGCCGTTCTCGTGCGACATCCGCGACCTCGTCACGAAGCTGTTGAGTGCTAGGACTGCGGTGACCCACACGACCGTGAACCGCAGGTGCACGAGCTTCAGTGCGTTCACGAGGCCCTCGATGTGCTTGAACACGGTGCCCTCCGCTCCACCGGACCGAGCGACGCTAGGGCCTTGCTCGACTGCGTCGGCGTCCCGGGTGGCGGCTCCTCGACCAGCTGGGCGATCCAGTGCTCGACCCCCAGTCGAGGCCGCTCCGGGCGACGTCCGTCACGTCGTTGCGATCCCACAGGAGCCGGTCGCCGTGCACGCCACGAGGGTAAACGCCGATCTCGGACGCGTCACGTGTTCGCCGCTCCCCCGACGCCGGAAAATCGCGTACCTCATGCCATCTCAGCCCCAGGCGAAGGGACGGGTCGACGCTAGTAGCGTGCCCGGCCTGATGAGACGCATCCTGGTGGTCGTGGCGGTGAGCTTGTTGCTCGGCGCCTGCGGCGACGATGACGATGAGGCGACCCCAGCCACACTGGCGGAGGATGCGCACGGCGGAGATGCCGACGCGTATGTCGAAGCCGTAATTGCCTCGTGGAATGAGACAGGCGTGGAACTGCCCCTCGACGAGACGCAGGCGACCTGTGTTGTGACGGGGATAGTCGATGTGGTCGGCGTGGCTGCCCTTACGGAGGCTGGCATCTCGCCCGACGAGTTCGCCGCAGCGGACAATTACGCGTCGCTCAGCGTCGAGCTACCTGACGTTGCAACCGCTGACTTGGGCGCCGCGCTCGGC
>DASSDL010000227.1:0-41796 GCA_035697145.1 Acidimicrobiales bacterium | reverse complement strand
GTGGCGCTCGCCGCGGTGGCCGTCGCCGTGGCGCTGCTGATCGAGCGCCGGCGTCGTCCCCCGGCACCCACGAACGTGCGCCACACGTTGCCCGAGCAGCTCGACCGGCGGGACTTCGAGCGCCCCGAGGCACCCTGGCTGGTGGCGGTGTTCACGTCGGCGACGTGCCACACCTGCAGCGGCGTATGGGACAAGGCCAGGCTGCTGGCGAGCGAGGAGGTGGCGGTCCAGGACGTCGAGGTCACGGCCTCCCGAGAGGTCCATCGGAAGTACGCCATCGACGCCGTCCCGGCGGTCGTGGTCGCGGACCGGTCGGGTGTGGTGCGCGCCGGTTTCCTCGGTCCGATCACCGCCACTGATCTCTGGGCCACGGTGGCCGAGCTGCGAGCCCCGGGCACCCTGCCCGCCGCGGGCTGCGACCACGGCACGGCGTCGCCGGCCGAAGCCGACCCTGCGGCCTGACTCGCTGGCCGGGCGCGACCAGCTGCTCAGGTGGGCGGGTCGGGGGGCGGGGGATAGGGCGGCCGCGAACCGCCGACCATCGCCTCGCCCGAGGCCTGGGCCGGTGCCACAGGGGCCGGAGCGTCGGGACCCCGGTCGGGCCCGATATCGATGCCCCCCTCGCGGCTGGCGGCCGTTGGGGCCGGTGGCACATCGCCGCCGTCGCCGTTGGCGGCCACCCTGATGAGCCGGGTCACCTCGGCGCCGTCGATCGTCTCGTGCTCGAGCAGCGCCCGGGCCACGAGGTCGAGGCCCCTGCGGTGCTGGCGCAGCGTCTCGCGACAGCGCTCCTCCTGGACCCGCAGGATGCGCTCGGTCTCCTCGTCGATCACCCGGGCAGTCTCGTCGGAGTAGTCGCGGGTGTGGATCAGGTCCTCGCCCAGGAACACTTGGCCCGCAGAGCCCCACGCCATCGGCCCCACCCGGGTCGACATGCCCCACTCGCTGACCATCTTCCGGGCCAGCTCGGTCGAGCCGACCAGGTCGTTGTTGGCGCCGGTGGAGATCACCCCGAACACCAGCTCCTCGGCGACCCGGCCGCCCATGCGCACCACCAGGCTGTCCTCGATGAAGTCTTGCCGGTAGATGTGCTTCTCGTCGACCGGCAACTGCTGGGTCACACCCAGCGCCATGCCGATGGGCAGGATCGTCACCTTGTGGACGGGGTCGGCGTTGGGCAACACCGCGGCGGTCACGGCGTGGCCGGCCTCGTGGTAGGCGATGACCTCCTTCTCGGCGTCGGACAGCGCCATCGAGTCGCGCCGTGCGCCCATGAGCACCCGGTCTCGCGCCTGCTCGAAGTCGGAGTTGCGGATCTCGTCGGACCCGTCGCGCACGGCGAACAGCGCCGCCTCGTTGACCAGATTCGCCAGGTCGGCACCGCTCATCCCGGGCGTGCCCCGGGCGACCACGTCGAGGTCGATGTCGGCGGCGAGGCGCTTCGACTTGCAGTGCACCTCGAGGATGGCCCGGCGCTCGTCGATCTCGGGCAGCGGCACCACCACCTGGCGGTCGAAGCGGCCGGGGCGCAGCAGGGCGGGATCGAGGATGTCGGGCCGGTTGGTGGCCGCCATCATCACGATCCCCTCGGTAGCCTCGAAGCCGTCCATCTCGGACAGCATCTGGTTGAGGGTCTGCTCGCGCTCGTCGTGCCCGCCCCCGAGCCCGGCGCCCCGCTTGCGGCCGATGGAGTCGATCTCGTCGACGAAGATGATCGCCCGGCCCAGCTTGCGGGCATTCTGGAACAGGTCCCGCACGCGGCTGGCGCCCACCCCGACGAACATCTCCATGAAGTCGGAGCCGGTGACTGACAGGAACGGCACCCCGGCCTCGCCGGCCACGGCCCGGGCGATGAGCGTCTTGCCGGTGCCCGGCGGGCCCACGAGCAGCACGCCCTTGGGGATGCGGGCGCCGATCTCGGCGAAGCGCTCGGGGTGCTTCAGGAAGTCGACGACCTCGGTGATCTCCTGCTTCACGCCCTCGTAGCCGGCGACGTCGGCGAACGTCGTGCCCGGCCGCTCGGTGGAATACGTCTTGGCCCGGCTGCGGCCGATCGACATGATGCCGCCCATCTGGCTCGCCGCCCGCCGCTGCATCAGCCAGAAGATGCCCACGAACAGCGCCACCGGGATGAGGAGCGGCAGCAGCGCCGTGAACCACGAGCCCCCCGGCGTATCGAACTTCACGTCGACGTCGTGTTCGCGGAACAGCGCCCGGTCGTCCTCGCTGGGTTCCAAGGGCCCGTTGCTCTCGAACTCCGTGTCGTTCTTCAGCGTGCCGGTGATCGAACCGTCGTTGTTGTCCCAGGTGATCTCTTGGACCTCACCCTGTGACACCTGGGTCAGCAGGTCGGAGTAGTCGATCTGCTGGCGGTCGGTGCGGTTCATGAAGGTCGGCAGCACCAGCACGGCGAGGACCACGCCGGCCAGAACCCAGATCGACCAGCGGGGTAGCGAGTCGCGACCTCCTGTACCCGAGCCGCGTGACGACCGGCCCGGCGAGGGGGGCGGCGGCGGCGGCGGAGGCGGCTGCTGACTCATGGCTGCCAGGATACGGGTGGTAGGTGGCAGTGGTGCCATCACCACGATCGGGAGCGTGACTTCCTGCGGATCACCGGCGCGCCCAGGCCCTACCGCTAGCTTGTGCCGCCATGAGCGAGCGGCCGTCGAGGGTGACGGGGAAGCACGGTGAGAGCGAGCCCGGCCCGAGCGGCGGTGGGAGCGGGCGAGCAACGCGTCGGACCCCGAGCGGCGGTGGGAGGGGGCAAGCAACGCGTCGGACCCCGAGCGGCCCGCTGCACCGCAGCAGGAGCGGGAAACATTGAATCGTGGCTGCGCTCGGCCCGGTTGTGGCGAGAACGCCGCCGCCACATTCACCTACGATTACCGGGCGCGGACCACCTGGTTGGACCGCTTGGCGAGCGATGCGCATCCGATGTCGTACGACCTGTGCAAGGTCCACGCCGACGCCCTGTCGGTGCCGCGTGGCTGGCGTCTCGAGGATCGCCGCGACACGACGCCGTATGGCGCGTCGCTCGCGTACTGACGGCGCGATGCCGGGCTCCCGGCGGCGCCCTAGCCTGTTCCGGTGCCCGAGCCCGAGCCGACGATGACTGCGCCCGAACGGCGCACCGACGTTCGCTGGGGCCTGGGCGACGCCGCGCTCGGCTTGGTGCTCGGGTTCGTAGGTGGGGGCGTCTCCAGCGGCGTGGTGCTGGCGCTGAGCGGCGCCGACGACCTCGACGACCTGTCCCTCGGCTGGGTCGCCGTGGCCCAGCTTGGGCTGTGGTTCGGGCTGCTGGGCGTGCCGCTGGTGGCGGCCAAGCTCAAGGGCAACGGGCCGGTGCGCGACTACGGGCTGCGGATCCTCGGTCGGGATGTTCCCCTCGGGCTGGTCGTGGGCTTCGTGTCGCAGTGGGCGATCCTATGGATCGTCTACTTGCCGATACAGCTGCTCACCGACATCACGAGCAGCGACATCTCCGAGCCGGCCCAGGAGATAACGGACAAGGCCAGCAGCCCGCTCGGCGTGGCGCTACTGATCCTGATCGTTGGCATCGGGGCGCCGATCGTCGAAGAGATCTTCTTTCGGGGACTGGTGCTGCGAGCGCTCGCCCGGCGAGTTAGCGAGCCCCTGGCCATCGGCGGCGCGGCGCTGGCTTTCGCCCTCACCCATTTCCAGGCGCTCCAGCTGCCGGCGTTGTTCCTGTTCGGCATCGTGCTCGGTGTCGTGACGCAGCGCTACGGACGGCTCGGACCGGCCATCGTCGCTCACATGGTCTTCAACCTCACCGCCGTCGTGTCGCTCCTGGTGGTCGACTGATGGCGTCCGAGACCGAGGCGCTCCGGCCCGACCGCTCCGACAGCGTCGACGTCATCGACGACGGCGACCACGAGGAGATGCTCGAGCTCGGTGGGTACGAGCGTGACGGCGACGACGACTACGACGAGGAGACCGAGGCCCGGCGGCGGCGGATGATTCGCTGGGGCGTCGACCTGGCGGTGCTCGCCGCCTGCGTCGTGTTCGTGGTGCTGCAGCTGCAGCCGGGCCTCCTGGTCCGGAACACCACGCCGGCGGGTGGCGACATGGGCGCCCATGTCTGGGCCCCCGCCTACCTGCGGGACCACCTGCTGCCCAGCCTGCGGCTCGCGGGATGGACGCCCGACTGGTACGCCGGCTTCCCGGCGTTCCACTTCTACATGGTGGTGCCGTCGCTGCTGATCGTGGTGCTCGACGCCGGGATCCACGGCTGGGCAGCGTTGCTCCCGGCCGCCGTCGGGGTCGGCTTCGTCGCCCTCGCGGTACGGCAACGACACCTCCCCCGCCTGCGCAATCTGGCCATCGCCTTGGCCGTACTGGCGTTTGCGCTGGTCGGCTTGCCCTACGGGGTGGCCTTCAAGCTCGTGACCGTCAGTGGGGTGGTGGCGCTGCCGTTGGCGGTCTACGCGTTCGGTCGCCTGGCCGGGGCCCGCTTCCCGACGCCGGCGGTGATGGCGGTGGCGACCCTGCCCTTCCTCTTCTATCGGGGCTTCACCATCTACGGCGGCAACGTCGCCTCGACGCTGGCCGGGGAGTTCGCCTTCTCGATGTCGCTGAGCCTCGGGATCCTGTACCTGGGCGTGATGCTCCGGGGCCTACGCACCGGCGAGCACCGGGCGCTCGCCGCCGTGCTGTTGGCGCTTACGGGGCTGTGCCACCTCATCCCGGCGTTCTGGGCGTTGGCCGGGACGGTTTTTGCCGTCCTGGTGTGGTTCCGACGCTCGACGGCCCCCCTGGCGCCGGGGCTCCGGCTCATCGGCGGCGGCGCCGCGCTGGCCCTCGTCGGCCTGGCGCTGGGAGCGCCCGCAGAAACCGGGCCCCTGGCCCTGGCCGGCCTCGGGGTGTTGGTGGTGCTCGCCGGTCTCTGGCTCCTGTCGGAGAGCGTGCGC
Organism: Acidimicrobiales bacterium; assembly: GCA_035697145.1. Classification (GTDB taxonomy): domain Bacteria; phylum Actinomycetota; class Acidimicrobiia; order Acidimicrobiales; family VFJN01; genus DASQUK01. The sequence continues at coordinate 36,868 of DASSDL010000227.1, read as the reverse complement.
TGGCTGGTGCCGACGCTGGTGGTGGGCGGGCTGCTGTCGGCCTTCTGGGTAGCGCCCTTCTACCTCCGGCGCGCCTACCTCAACGACATGGGCTGGGAGAAGCTGCCCTACGCCGACCCCGAGCTCTCACGTTTCCGGGAGTGGCTGCAGCTCCTGTTCCCGTACCGCACGCCCGACGTCGACCTCCGCTGGGTGTTCGCCCTCGCCCTGGTGGGCGCCGTGCTGAGCGTGGCTTTGCGCCTGCGGATCGGGATCTTCCTGCTCATACTCACCGTGGGCGTGGGGATCGCCTTCATCGTGATCCCCGAGGGTCGACTGTGGAACGGGCGACTGCTGCCCTTTTACTACCTGACCGCCATGCTGCTGGCGGCGGTCGCAGTCGCGGAGACGATTCGCACGGTCATGCAGCTGTCGCGGGCGTATCGGCGGGAGCCCGCGGGCGCGGGAGCGCTCACCGCGCTCGGGTCGCTGGCCGTGGTGCTGGTCGTCGTGGGCCTACCGCTGGGAGCCTTGCCGTTCAGCGAGCGGGTCGTCGGCGGTGATGGGGTGGCGACCGCCGGCTACCGATGGCCGAGCTTCAGCCCGTTGACGACAACGGGCACGCCGGAGAGCTTCGTGACCTCGTGGGCAAGGTGGAACTACACGGGGTACGAGCTGAAGGACTCGTACCGCGAGTACTACGACCTGGTCCGCACGATGCAGCAGGTGGGGGACGACGAGGGCTGCGGGCGGGCCTTCTGGGAGTACGAGCGGGAGCTCGATCGCTACGGCACTCCCATGGCGCTCATGCTCCTGCCGCACTGGACCGATGGCTGCATCGGCTCGATGGAGGGCCTGTACTTCGAGGCCTCGGCGACCACGCCGTACCACTTCCTCGTGCAGACTGAGCTGTCGACGGCGCCGAGCGCCGCCCAGCGCGACCTGCCCTATGGCAACTTCGACATCACCAAAGGCGTCGATCACCTGCAGATGATGGGCGTGCGCTACTACATGGCGACATCCGAGAATGCCGTCAGCCAGGCCCGGTCGAACCCAGAGCTCACCGAGATCGCCGAGTCGGGACCGTGGGCCATCTTCGAGGTGGCCGACAGCGAGGTCATCCAGCCGCTGGCGAACCAGCCGGCCGTGGTCACCGGCGTCGACGACACTCAGCAGGAGTGGATGGAGGAACCCCGCGACGGGTCGGGTCGCTTCTACGGGCCGGCCACCCAGTGGTTCACCGACCCCACGTGGTGGGACGTTCCGCTGGCGCGGACCGGGCCCGACGACTGGCAGCGGGTCGCGGTCGGCGAGCACCCCACGGCCAAGCCGCTCGACCCGGTGGAGGTCTCGAACCCGGTCATCGACGAGGAGAGCATCTCGTTCGACGTCGATCGGGTGGGTGAGCCGGTGTTGGTGAAGATGTCGTACTTCCCCAACTGGAAGGCGTCCGGCGCCGAAGGGCCCTACCGCGTGGCGCCCAACTTCATGGTCGTGGTCCCCACCGACACCCACGTCGAGCTGACCTACGGGCGCACCGGCGTGGAGTGGCTGTCGTACGCGCTGACTGCACTGGGCCTGGTGGGCCTGGTGCTGCTCGTGCGGGCCGGCGTGTACCGGTTCCATTCCCGGGAACACGCAGCGTCACCAGAATCGGGGCCGTGACCGGCGGGATCCGGCGCTTCTCCATCGTGGCACTGGTGCCCACGCTGGTGGACGTCGGCCTGCTGGTGCTGTTCCGCCAGGCGCTGGGGTGGATCCTCGTCGTGGCCGACCTCGTCGCCATCGCCGCGGCCAGCGCCCTGTCGTACGTCCTGCACCGGGTCGTCACCTTCCGCAGCGATCCGTACGTCCGCTGGGTCGAGGTACCCGCCGCTTTCGTCGGCGTGGCGGCCCTGGCCGCGCTCGTGGACGTGGCGGTGCTGCGTGCCCTGTTCGCGGGCACCGGATTCTCGTCGACGGCGGCGCTGATCGAGGCCAAGGTGGTGGCCCTGGTGGCGGCCGGAGCCGTGCGGCTCGTCGGGTACCGCTGGGTGCTGGTCGCAGAGCTGACCTCCGCACGGCGGGTGCGCTGGGCGCGACCAGAGCCGCCCGGCGTCCTTCGCCTCAGCGTCGTGGTGCCCGCCTACGGCGAGGCCGACCGCATCGGCGACACCGTCCGCCGGCTGGGACAGGAACTGGCCGACATCCGGGAGTCTGGTGGCGTCGAGGTGATCGTGGTCGACGACGGCTCCTCGGACGCCACGGCTGACGCCGCGCTGGCCGGCGGGGCCGACCAGGTGGTGGTCCAGCCCCACAATCGCGGGAAGGGCGCAGCGGTGCGCACCGGGGTCCTGGCGGCCCGCGGCCGGACCATTGCCTTCACCGACGCCGATCTGGCGTATGCCCCCGACCAGCTCCGTCGGGTCCTCGCGGCCATCGAGGACGGCTGGGACGTGGCCATCGGCGACCGGCGCCATCCCGACAGCCGCACCCTCGCACCGCGCCCGCCGCTGCGGGCGCTGGGGAGCCGGGTCATCAACTGGCTCGGCTACGCCGTGCTGCTCGGCAGCTATCGCGACACACAGAGCGGGCTGAAGGGGTTTCGCTCCGACGTGGCCCGCTTCGTGTTCGGCCGCACCCGGGTCGACGGATTCGCGTTCGACATCGAAGTGTTGCACCTCGTCGAGCGCCATCAGCTGTCGCTCGTAGAGGTGCCGGTGGAGGTCGTCAACACCCGCCGCTCGACGGTGCGGGAAGGCCGGGACGCCGGCCGCCTCCTGCTGGACCTGGCTCGGATCCGCCGCTGGTCGGCCGAGGGGGAGTACGAGGCCCACGGCGACGCTCCCCCGATCATCGAGCCGCCCGTCGGCGAGCCCAGCCCGGCCGTCCCGTCGGACTAGCGCCCCGAGCCGCTCCTGGCTCGCCCTGACCGGGCAAACGCTGCCCGCTGGGGCACTAGCTTGGGGCGCCGCATGGCGGATCTGGACACCATCTTCAAGGCCTATGACGTCCGGGGAGTCGTCCCTGACCAGATGGACGCCGCCCTCTGCGAACAGATCGGGGCCGCGTTCGGCCGATTCGTGCTCGACCACGCCGACGGACGCAAACCGCGCCGGGTCCTCGTGGCCCGCGACATGCGCACGAGCGGGGTCGAGTTGGCCGGTGCCTTCGCCGCGGGAGTGCAGCACCAGGGACTCGACGTGGTCGACCTGGGACTGGCGTCGACCGATCTCGTGTACTTCGCCGCCGGTTCCCTCGACGCCCCCGGGGCCATGTTCACGGCGTCGCACAACCCGGCCCGGTACAACGGCATCAAGCTGTGCCTGGCCGGCGCCAGGCCCATCGGCCAGGACACCGGACTGGACGAGATCAAGCGGCTGGTGGCCTCCGGGGTCGCCGCCGCCCCCACCGAGGCCGGGCGCATCGAGTCCCTCGACCTGCTGGACGACTTCGCGCAGCACGTGCGGTCATTCGTCGACGCGGCCGCCCTGAATCCGTTGAGGGTCGTGGCCGACACGGCCAACGGCATGGGCGGTCTTGTCGTCCCCAAGGTGTTCGAGGGCTTGCCGTTCGAGCTCGATCTGCTCTACCCGGAGCTCGACGGCACGTTCCCCCACCATCCGGCCGATCCCATCCAGTCCGAGAACCTGCGTGACCTCCAGGCCCGGGTGCGGGCCACGGGCGCCGACGTGGGCCTGGCGTTCGACGGCGACGCCGACCGGGTGTTCCTGGTCGACGATCAGGCCGAGCCGCTGTCGGGATCGGCCACGACCTCGATCGTCGCCACCGGCATCCTCGAGCGTGAGCCGGGGGCCACCATCCTGCACAACCTCATCTGCTCGAAGGCGGTGCCCGAGGTCATACGCGAGCACGGCGGCACGCCGGTGCGGACGCGCGTCGGGCACTCGTTCATCAAGCAGGTCATGGCCGAGACCGGTGCCGCCTTCGGCGGTGAACACTCGGCGCACTACTACTTCCGGGACAACTTCCGGGCCGACTCCGGGAGCATCGCCGCCCTGGTCGTGCTCGAGCGCATCTGCAAGGTGGGCGTCCCCCTGTCCGAGCTGCGCCGGCCCTTCGACCGCTACGCGGCGTCCGGCGAGATCAACACGGCCGTCGACGACCCCGCGGCGGTCATCGACCGGGTGGCCGCCGCCTATACGAATGCGGCGCAGGACCGCGTCGACGGCCTCACCGTCGATCTGGGCGACTGGTGGTTCAACCTGCGGCCGTCCAACACCGAGCCGTTGCTGCGGCTCAACCTCGAAGCCCCGACCCGCTCCGCCGTCGACGCCCACGTCGCCGAGGTCCGGGCACTGATCACAAAAGGATGACCCGATGGCACTCGACCCCCAGCTCCTCGAGATCCTGGCCTGTCCCGAGGACAAGGGCCCGCTGCTCTACTTCGCCGACGAGGACACGCTCTACAACCCGCGCCTGAAGCGGCGCTACGCCATCCGCGAGGACATCCCGATCATGCTGATCGACGAAGCCGAGACCGTCGACGACAGCGAGCACGAACGGCTGGTGGCCAAGGCCGACGCCGAGGGCATCAAGCCCACCTTCGAGGCCTGAGCGAGCGTCCGCAATGCAGCGAGCGAGGCCCGAGCGGCCCGTCGCCGAAGGCGACAAGAGCGGGGAGCAACCTTAGGTGGGCTTGCTGGACGACGAGGTAGTGGACAGCCTCGACATGTTCGGCTTGGCCCGGGCGTTCCCGGAGCAGGTGGCGGCCAGCGTCGACGCCGCTGCGTCGGTGGCGGGCCTGCCCTCCGCCGACGAGATCGACAACGTGATGGTGCTGGGCATGGGTGGCAGCGGCATCGCCGGCGACGTGGTGACCGCCATCGGCGGGCCCTTCGTGCCGGTGCCGATGCTCGTAGCCAAGGGATATGCCCCGCCATCGTTCGTGGGCACAGGCACGCTGTGCTTCGCGGTGTCCTTCTCGGGCGACACCGAGGAGACGATCGAGGCGGCACAGGCCGCCGCGTCGTCTGGAGCCCGCATGGTGGTGGTCTCGGTCGGCGGGCGGCTGGGCGAGTTGGCGCCGGTCTGGCAGGCGCCCCACATCCCGTTGCCCGGCGACATCCCCATGCCGCGCGCGGGGCTGGGGGCGCTGGCGGTCCCCATGCTGCTGGTGCTCGAGCAGGTGGGGCTGTTCCCGGGCGCGGCCTCGTGGATCGACGCCGCCGTGGCCCGCCTCCGGACCCGGCGCGACGCCCTGGTCGCCGGGGATCTTGCGCCCCGGATCGCGCGCACCATCGGCCGCACGGTGCCGCTCATATTCGGCGCTGGTCCGTTGGGCTCTGTCGCGGCACGCCGTTGGAAGGCGCAGGTCAACGAGAACGCCAAGGCCCCGGCCTTCGCGGCGACGATCCCGGAGCTGTGCCACAACGAGATCTGCGGCTGGGGTCAGCACGGCGACATGACCCGCCAGGTCTTCACGCTGGTGGAGCTGCGCCACGACGAGGAGCACCCCCAGGAGCTGCGCCGGTTCGAGCTGGTGCGGGAGATCATGGCCGAGGTGGTGCACGACGTGGTCGAGGTGCGAGCAGTCGGTGAGGGCCCGCTGGCCCAGCTGTTCGACCTCACGCTCGTGGGCGACTTCGTGTCGTTGCACATGGCCGCCCGGGAGGGCATCGACCCGGGACCGGTCCCGGTCCTCGACGACATGAAGCGGGCGCTCGCCGGCTAGAGGCCGAGCCGCCAGGGGCGCGGCGAGAGAATGGGCCGGGCGGCGCCGCCCGCCCGAGGGATCCTCCGCCCACCGCTGGGGATCACCACGGCGCCACCCGGCCGTTCGCCGGCCCTGTCCGCCACGAGCCGACGAAACCCGCACCTGTTCACCGGGGCCGGTCCGAAGCGACCTCCTCGTCGTCCGCCTGCCCGACCAGGAAACGCACCAGCTCGTCCGCGTCGCGGAACGGGATGCTGTCGCCCGAGCCGATGTGCTCGACCACACCTCTGAGGCGGTGGTCGCCATCGTCGACGTCGGTTCGGACCTCTGCGGCCGCCCGCCAGGCCCGCACCACGAACGTCTCCACGAGGATCATCATGCCCGGCAGGCTTCGGGCGACCTTCGGGCGACCTTCGGGCGACCTTCACGCGCCGGCGGGGAACGGCGCCGCCTCGACGCCCAGCTCGTCCATGCGGGTGCAGTAGGCGCGGTACGAGCGGCGGGCCTCGCCCTGCTGCCCGGCCGCCAGCTGAGTGACGACGAGGCCGAGGTGCGCACCCTCGTCGAAGGCGTCGTGCTCCAGGACCCGCAGGTAGCCGCGCACGGCCGTGGCGGTGTCGCCGGATGCGGCGGCGTCGTCGGCGAGGGTGCGCGCCACGGCCGCGTACGCCGCCCGGGCCCGCTCACGCAGCGAGACCGCCCAGTCCTCGTAGGGATCCTCGGGGAATGCGTCGCCCACATAGGCGGCCTCGGCCTCGGCTAGGGAGTCGAGCGCCGCCGGCGAGGGCCCGTCCTTGCGATCGGCCAGCGCCCGGCCCGCCAGATCGACGAAGCGGAGCACGTCGACCTCGACGTGGTCCACGTCGAGCCCGATCGTGTCGTTGTCGGCCGCCAGGAACCACCCCGCCGAGTGGGCCTTCGCGGGGTCGAGCACGGCTCGGGCGGTGCTGAGCGTGACCGAGAGGCGGCTCGACGTGCGCTCGGGGGGCTCGTCGGGCCACAGCAGGTCCATCAGGACGCCGCGGTGCACCGGTCGACCGTTCCGGGCGATGAGCATCTTCACCAGGTCACGGGCCTTGCGGGACTTCCACTCGGGCAACGGGACGGGTGTGCCGTTGCGCAGCACCGCGAAGCCGCCGAGGCACTGGATCGCCACCGCCGGCGCGGCTCGTGGCGCCGAGCTCAGCTGGGCGGCCTCCTCGGCCAGCCGGCGGGCCCCCAGCGGTTGGAGCACGCGTTCGGCCCGGCGGGCGAACGCCGCTGCGTCCGCGTCGCCGAGCCGGGCGAGGGCCAGCAGCACACGTCCCTGCCGCAACGGGCTTCGGAGGTCCTCCGCCAGCGCCAAGCCCTCGAGGAGCAGGGCTCGGGCCCGCGCTTTGTCGGGCTCGCCACCGCGGTCGGCTGTGGCGGCGACCGCCGCCTGGAGCTCGTACGACTCGGCCATGCCGGCGCGGTCCCGGCGGTCTCGCGCCAAGCCCAGCGCCTGGGCGGCCGCGTCGGCCGCCTCCCGCCGGGCCCCTTCGTCCCCCGCGGCCAGCGCCCACCCGCGGGCGATCAGCGCGTCGACCTGCCCGAGGCCGAATCCCCCCTCGAGCGCCTCCTCCGCCAGGCTGCGGGCGGTGGCGGGGTCCTCGGCGGCGAGCAGCCGGGCCAGGCCGGCCAGTGCCGGCACCAGCCCCTGGACGTCGCCCGACACCCGCGCCACCTCGGCGGCCTCGTTCCACGCCATGCGGGCCAGCGCCACCTGTCCCCGTGCCCGGTACACGTCGGCCAGCTGCCCCAGCGGGTAGCTGACCATCATCGACCCGAGCCGCTGGAAGATCGACTTGGCGCCCTCGAGGTCGTCGACTGCCAGCTCGAGCTGGCCGAGATGCCCCCGGGCCTCGCCCCGGTTGCCGAGGGCCATGGCCTTGAACACTGCGTAGCCGCCGAGGTCGGCCAGGCCGATGGCGAGGTCGAGCTCGGTGATGGCTTCCTCGTAGAGGCCCTCCTCGTTCAGCCGCGATCCCCGGTTGAGCCGGATGCGGATGATCTGGAGGAGATCGCCCGCCCGCTCCGCATGGTCCAGCGCCCGCAGGTAGTGGCCGTCGTTGGCCAAGCGATCACCGTCGAGCGCGGCGACGAGCGCCTGCGCGGTGTGTGCGGCGGCCAACGCCCGATCGTCGCCGCTGCGCCGAGCGCGGGCCATGGCATCGGCGGCTAGCGAGCGGCATGCTTCACCCTCGCCGCGCAGCCAGTGGGCCGTAGCGTTCCACGCGACCAGCAACGCCTCATCGACGAGCTCGTCGGGGCGATCCGAGAGCTCCCCGCGGCCGTAGACCGCCAGGGCGGTGTCGAGGTCGCCCCGCAGGTGGTGGATCAGCCCGGTGCGCCACGCCAGTCCTGCCGGCAGCGGATCGGAATCGGCCGCCGCATCGAAGCAGGCCAGCGCACCGTCCCAGTCGCCCACCAGCTGGCGGGCCTCCCCCTCCACCCGGAGGATCGCGCCGGTCCGGTCGTGGGGCCCGAGGCGTTCGACAGCTGCGAGCACGAGCTCGGCGTCGCCGTCCGACAACAGGCGCGGGCCCCACCGAGCCACGAAGCGGCGCAGCTCCCCTGCGTCGGCCGCTGAGCCCCGGTCGGCGGTCAGCGCGCAACGCAGGGCGTCGGCACCTTGCCCATGGTGCTCGAACCAGCGGGCCGCATCCGCCCGCGTGTCGTCCGCGGCCCGAGACCGGGCGGTGCCCGCATCCGCGAGGACGCCCCGGATGAGGGCGTTGAGCGTGAGCCATTCATGGCCGCTGCCGGGCGTGACGACGACCAGGCCCCGCCGGACGAGGCCCGCGAGCGCCGCGCCGGTGCCGGGCGGTCCGACCGCGGCGGCCAGGTCCGGCGTGAAGCGATCGAGTGCCGCGAGCCGCCCGAGCAGGTCACGCACCTCGGTCGGCTCGGTGGCCAGGACCTCGTCGGCCAGGTATGCGTAGAGCGTGCCACCCGGGCGGCGCAGTCGTTCGAGGGTGGCCCGGTGCCCATCGGGCGCCTCGTGGGCCAGCGCCTCACTGGCCAGCCGCACCGCCGCCGGCCAGCCGGACGTGACCCGGTGCACCTCCGCCGCCAGCTCGTTGTCGGTCGCGGTGTGGCCGCCGACCTCGGTGTCGGGGCCCACGGTGGCGCACATGACCTCGGTGGTCTCGGCGGCGGTGAAGGCCAGGTCGGCGGCGACGAGGTCGAGGACCTGGCCCTGGCCGCGGAGCCGGGCGAGCGGGAACGGCGGATCACTCCGGGACACCAGGACCACGTGCAGCATCGCCGGCGCCTGCCGGCAGAGGCCGGCCACGAACGCCACCGACTCGGCGGCGCCGTCGATCGCCTCCAGGTCGTCGAGCACCAGGACCAGATCGCGCCGCTGAACGGTGGCGAGCGCCTCGCAGATCCTGGCGGCGTACGCATGGGCGCGCCCCGCCTCGTCGGTTCCGGTGTCGGGTCCCCGCGCCGACCGCAGCGCCGCCAACAGCTCTGGCGGTATGCCCGGCACCCGGGCCCGGAGCACGTCGGCGACGCGCCGGACCAGTCCGCCGAGGGTCCGATCGCCGGGACCGAGGCCGTGCCACGCCGCTGTGGTGCCGGCCGCCCACCGGGTGAGCAGCGTCGTCTTGCCGAAGCCTGGCCCCGCGACCACACATGTGAGGCGACGCCCGAGCGCGCCGTCGAGTCGGCGCTCGAGGCGGGGTCGAGCGATCATCGACGGCTGGTGCACGCGACAAGGAAGTTACTTTGGGGGAATGACCAGCGAGACCCGGATCGCGTACCGGACCTGTCCACTGTGCGAGGCGGGTTGCGGCCTGGAGATCGCCCTGCACGGCACCAACGGCTCCGAGCGGGTGGGCCGCATCCGCGGCGACCGGGACGACGTGTTTAGCCACGGCTTCATCTGCCCGAAGGGCTCGACGCTGCGCCAGCTCCACGAGGATCCGGACTGGCTCCGCCAGCCGCTGGTCAAGCGTGATGGCCGGTTCGAGCCGGTGGGTTGGGACGAGGCGTTTGCCGAGGTCGAGCGCCGGCTGTTGCCGATCGTCGAGCAGCACGGCCGGGACGCGACCGGCATCTACCTCGGCAACCCGAACGCCCACTCGTTGTCCGCGCTGATCTTCCTGCGGCCGCTCATCCGCGCCCTGGGCAGCTCCAACGTGTTCTCGGCCAGCACCGTCGACCAGCGACCCAAGGAGGTCTCGGCGGGCCTCATGTTCGGCGGGGCGCTCACCGTGCCGGTGCCCGACATCGACCGCACCGACTTCCTGCTGATGCTGGGCGCCAACCCCTACGCCTCCAACGGCAGCCTGGCGACCGCCCCCGACTGGCCGGGCCGCATCGAGGCGCTCCTCGAGCGGGGCGGGCGGCTGGTCGTGGTCGATCCTCGGCGCACCCAAACGGCCGAGGCGGCGAGCCAGCACCTCGCCATCCGGCCCGGCGCCGATCCCTTCCTGCTCATGGCGCTGGTCAACGTGCTGGCTGCCGACGGCCTGGTCGGGCTCGACGGGCTCGAGCGCTATGTCACCGGGCTCGGCGAGGTTGTCCGCCTGGCCGAGCCGTTCACGCCGGAGGCGGTGGGGCCGGCGACGGGCCTGGCCGCCGAGACGATCCGCGGGCTGGCGCACGACCTGGCGGCGGCGCCAACCGCCTGCGTGTACGGGCGCATCGGCACCACCACGGCCGAGTTCGGCACATTGACGTCGTGGTTGGTCGACGTGCTCAACGTGCTGACGGGCAACCTCGACCGCCCCGGTGGTGCCATGTTCGCCACCGCCGCAGCCGGCGCCGCCAACACCCGGGGCACGCCGCGCTACGGCCGCGGGGTCAAGCTGCACCGCCACCGCAGCCGGGTCCGGGGACTGGGCGAGACCCTGGGTGAGCTGCCGACCGCCTGCCTGGCCGAGGAGATCGACACGCCGGGCGAGGGCCAGATCCGTGCCATGGTGACCGTGGGCGGCAACCCGGTGCTCTCCACCCCCAACGCGGGGAGGCTCGACGCCGCCCTGGCCGGGCTCGAGTTCATGGTGGCCGTGGACCCCTACGTCAACGAGACCACCCGCCACGCCGACGTGATCCTGCCGGTGCCCTCGGCGCTCCAGAGGCCCCACTACGACCTGGCCCTGCTGCAGCTGGCGGTGCGAAACGTGGCCAACTACAGCCCGGCGGTGCTCCCGCTGGACGACGGCCAGCCCGACGAGTGGCACGTGCTGGCCCGGCTCGCGTTGGTGCTGCAGGGCTTCGGGGCCGACGCCGATCCGGCCCTCGTGGACGACCTGGTGCTCCGCACGCTGGTGGAGGGCGCCGTCGCCGACGAGACCGGCCCCGTGGCCGGGCGCGAGGTCGACGAGGTCGTCTCCCTGCTGGGCGAGCGCACGGGTCCGCCCCGCATCATCGACTTCATGCTGCGCACGGGGCCCTACGGCGACGGCTTCGGCGCGAGTCCGGGTGGGCTCACCCTCGACGTGCTCTTGGACCATCCGCACGGTGTCGACCTCGGTCCGCTCGAGCCGCGGCTCCCCGACGTGCTGCGCACGCCCTCGGGCATGGTGGAGCTCGCGCCCGAACCGCTGGTGGCGGACGTCGAGCGCCTGCGGTCGGCCATGGCCCGGCCGGCCGCTGGCATGCGGCTCATCGGCCGGCGCGACCTGCGGTCCAACAATTCCTGGATGCACAACGTGGAGGTGCTGGTGAAGGGTCGCCCCCGCTGCACCCTCCACGTCCATCCCGACGACGCCTCCCGCCTCGGCCTGGTCGACGGCGAGCCGGCGTCGGTCCGGTCCCGGGCCGGCACGGTCACGATCCCGACCGAGGTGACCGACGCCATCCGGCCGGGCGTGGTCAGCATCCCCCACGGCTGGGGCCACGACATGCCCGGCGTGGAGCTGTCGGTGGCCCGGCGCTACGCCGGTGTCAACAGCAACCTGCTGGCGGACGAGCAGCTGGTCGACCCGGTGTCTGGCAACGCCGTCCTCAACGGAATCCCGGTCGAGGTGGCGCCGGCCGGCTAACCTGAAACAGTACACTGGTGTACTCATCGTCCGAGGGGGGAGATCGATGAGCCGCAAGCTGCTGGGCGCGCTGGGCGTCGTCATCGCGGTGCTGGTTTCGGGCCTCGCCGCCTCCGGGCCCGCCGACGCCGGTGGGCGGTGGCACGCGCCGCCCCGGCCGGTCATCTTCGTTCACGGCGGGTCCGGGTCCGGGGCCCAGTTCGACACCCAGGCGTTGCGGCTGACCAGCAATGGCTACCCGGCCGACAGGATCGCGGTGCACGAGTACGACTCCACCTTCGGCACCAACACCACGGACCAGGTGTGGGCCGGGCTCGACGAGCTCATCGCCGAGCTGCTGGACGAGACCGGCGCCGATGGGGTCGATCTGCTGGGGCACTCGCTGGGCACCACCTTGTCGCAGGGCTACCTCAACAGCTCGCCCGAGCGGGCCGCACGCGTGGCGCACTACGTCAACATCGACGGCCGGACCGCGGCATCACCACCCGGTGGCGTGGACACGCTGGCCGTGTGGGGCGAGGGCGACCAGACCCGCCAGATCGTCGGCGCGCAGAACTACTACGCGCCCGACCAGTCACACGTGCAGGTGGCGACGTCGGCCGAGACGTTCGCACAGATCTACGAGTTCTTCACCGGCCTCGCGCCCAGGACCACCGACGTCGTCCGCGAGCGTGGTCGGATCCACCTGTCCGGCGAGGCCAACGTCTTCCCCCAGAACCAGGGGGCGGGCGGCTTCACCCTGCGGATCTTCGAGATCGACCGCCGCACGGGCGAGCGCGAGCGCCGGCGCCCCGAGACCACCTTCTCGATCGGCCCCGACGGGGCGTGGGGACCGTTCAAGGCCCACGCCGGCGAGCGCTACGAGTTCGCGCTGACCCGCACCGACGGGTCGGTCCACCACCTCTACTTCCAGCCGTTCCTGCGCAGCGACCACCTGGTCCGCCTGCTCACGTCCCGGCCCGGCGAGGGGCTCGACCTGCTACGGCAGCCCAGCGACACGTCCGCCGGCTTCGGCGTCATCCGCTACAAGGAGATGTGGGGCGACCAGGGCGCCGACAGCGACACGCTCGAGATCGACGGGGTGAACATCCTCAACCCGGCCACCGCACCCCGGACCAAGCGGGTCAACGCGATGTTCGCCTTCGACGCCAACCTCGACGGCGTGACCGATCTCGGCGCCCCGGTGCAGCCCTGGTTCTCGCTGCCGTTCATCTCGGCGGTCGACCTGGTGGTGCCGGCGGCCATCCCGCCCGACGACACAATCCGGGTGGACATGGTGGCCCGCGCGGGCAATGCTTCCCGCTCCCACGGCCGCTCGGGCCGGGGCGAGCACGAGGTGGTGAACATCCCCAACTGGGCGTCGACCGGGAACATCGTCACGATCACGTTCCGCGACTTCCAGCAGTAGGACGGCGGGCGCTAGACGGTCTCGACCACCCGCCCGGACTCGAGCAACACCACCTTGTCGGCCCGCTCGAGTACCTGGGTGCGGTGGCTGACCAGCAGCGCGGTGGCGAATCCGCCGTCGCCGACGCGCTCCCACAGGCGTGCCTCCGTCTCGACATCGAGCGCGCTCGACAGGTCGTCCACGACCAGCAGCTGCGGGGAGCGGACCAGTGCACGCGCGGCGCCGGCGCGCTGGATCTGCCCTCCCGACAGGCGCAGTCCCCGGGGGCCGATCACGGTGCCCGTGCCGTCGGGCATGCGGGCCAGGTCCTCGTCGAGGCATGTGAGCCACAGCGCGTGCTCGAGCCCCTTGCCGGAGGCACCGAGCAGGATCGTGTTGGCCAGCGGCTCGCTGAACAGGCGGGGGACCTGGGGGAGGTACGCGGCACGCGGCGGCACCAGCACCGTGGAGGGGTCGTCGACGGGCACGCCGTTCCAGCGGATGGTGCCGGCGTCGGTGCCGACCAGGCCGAGCAGGGCCCGGAGCAGCGTCGACTTGCCCGATCCCACCGGGCCGGTGATGACCACCAGCTCGCCCCGGCGCACGACCAGATCCACTCCGCGGATCCCCCGCCCCGAGATGGGGTGGCGGACCGTCAGGCCCTCGACCGCCAGCTCCTCGAACGGGGCCAGGTCCGGAGCGCCGACGTCGCTCGCATCAGTGGGCGCCAACGGCGGGGGGCCGTGGCGAAGGTGCGTGCGGGTCCGGGCCACGACAGCGCGTCGGTCGGGCGTCGGGAGCAGCTCGGCCAGCCGGTCCACAGACACGTCGGCCTGGCGCTGATAGACGAGGTAGCGCCCCACCCACTTGGGCAGCTCGGCGATCACCATGGCGTAGGCCGCGAACAGTCCGAGGTCACCGACGCTCAGGTCGCCGCCCCGGACCGCCGCCGCCACGGCGACGAGCACGACCCCGACCGCCACCTCACCGGTCCCGTAGCCGAGTGAGCGCACCAGCTCCGAGCCGACCTGATCGCGGCGCGACACCTGGGCGCGCTCGGCGTTGAGGCGCGCGAACCGGCCCTCAACCGCAGCTCCGCCGCTGCCGGCCTGCACCGCCAGCACGCCTCCGAAGGTGTCGCCGATGAACCCTGTCACGCGGGCCGTTGCCTCGCGAGCGGCCCGGCGCCAGCGCCGGAGCCGGGGGCCGAGCCAGGTGGTGCCGGCGGCGGCGAGGACAATGGGCACGACGATGGCGAGGGTGGCGCGGGGGTCGATGGCGATCAGGACCGCCACGGCAATGGTCGACGACACCACCGCGCCCGACAGGTCCAGCCACACGTCGAGCACCATCGCCAGGTCCTGGACGTCATCTCGAAACCGGCTCACCGCCTCGCCCGGCGAGCCCGGAAGCCGGTCCGCCGCTGGGCCCGGCGCGGCCACCAACGACCGCAGCAAGTTCACCCGCGGCACGGTCTGCCAGCCGACCCAGCAGCCGTGCCACTGCACGGCGATGAGGATCAGCCAGGTCCAGCGGACCACCTCGATGCCCACCAACACCGCCAGCAGCCCCCACGGTGTGGCGAGGCCACCGTTGGGGGCGTCCGCCACGCGGTCGAGCACGACCTTGACGAGCACGCCGGTCAGCAGGGGCGTGGTGAAAAAGGTGACCCACCCGATCCAGGTGAGCGCGTAGGCCACCGGCTCGTGGCGGGCGAGCCGCCACGCTACGCGGGTGGTCGAGGCGGCGTTGCCGAGGCGCGGGCTCACGCACTGGCCTCCTCACGCTCGTCCAGCAACAGACCGTGCTCGGCCGTCCGCAGCAGGCGGGCGTAGCGGCTGCTGGCGTCGGCCGCGAGACGATGGCGGTGGCCGTGCTCGACCAGCCGTCCGTTCTCGAGCACGGCGATCTCGTCGACCTCGGCCAGCGTCTCCAGGCGGTGGGCGATGACCACGGCGGTCCGCCCGTCGAGCAGCCGGCGGGTGGCGGCGGCGATGCGGGCCTCGGTCACCGGGTCCAGCCGGCTCGATGCCTCGTCGAGCACCACGACATCGGGGTCAGCGAGGAATGCCCGAGCAAAGGCCACCAGCTGGCCCTCACCCGCAGACAGGCCCTGGCCGCCCCCGAGGACCGTGTCGAGCCCGTCGGGCAGCGACGCCACCCAGTCGCCGAGGCCGACACGCCCCAGCAGCCCCTGCAGGTCGGGATCAGTGGCCGCGTGCGTGCCGAACAGCGTGAGGTTGTCGCGCAGCGACGCCCGGAACAGGTCGACGTCCTGAGTGACGATCGCGATCCGCCGCCGCAGCGCAGCCACTCGAAGGTCGCGCACGTCGACACCGCCGACCCGCACGGCGCCGGTGTCGACGTCCCACAGTCGTAGCACCAGCCGGGCCAGCGTCGTCTTGCCGCTGCCCGTCCGCCCTATGACGCCGAGGTGCCGCCCCGCCACCAGGTCCAGGTCGACCGCCTCCAGGGCCGGGGTGCCGCGGCCGTCGTAGGCGAACGTGACGTCGTCGAAGTTGACGGACAGCCCATGGCCCCGCCCGGGCCCGGTGGCCGGGAGGGCGGTGCCGTCGAGCGGGCCGTCGGTGATCCGGGGCTCGGTGGCCAGGAGGTTCGCGGCCCGGCGGGCCCCGGCCATGGCCTTCTGGAACTCCTTGAGCTGCTCGGCGATGCGCTGCAGCGGCTGGCGCAGCATGTCGGCGTAGCGGTAGAGGCTGAGCACCGCGCCGACGGTGATGGCGCCCCGCTGCTGTAGCAGGATGCCGGCCAGCAACGTGCCCGCCGTGCCCGCGGCGAACACCATGGCGGCGGCGGCGTGGGCACTGTCGCCGTGCAGCGACGCGCGCCGGGCCGTCCGCCACGACCTGGCGCTGTGGTGGTGCAGGCGGTGGACGGCGTACGCGCCCGCACCGTTCGCCCGCAGGTCCTCGAGGCCGCCGAGCCGCTCCTCGAGGTCGCCGTACAGCTCGGCGTTGACCTGGCGCTCGGCCTCCCGGGCGCTCACGGCCGCCACCCGCAGCCGGATCATGACCGCGGCCCCGGCGAACGCCGTCACCGCCAGGATCAGGCCCGACCACGGGTCGATGACGGTGGCGACGATGAGCATGCCCGCGATGAGCGCCACGTTGCCGGCGATCTCGATAGCGATGCCCGAGAAGAACACGACCATCGCCTCGACGTCCCCGTCGATGCGCTCGATGAGCTGTCCCGGGCTGTGGCGCCCATGCCAGGCCTGTTCGAGCCGCAGGGCATGGGCGGCCAGGCGCTCCCGCAGCCGGTTGCCCGCCCGCCACGACAGCCGCACCGATCCCCACACGACCCCCAGGCCGAGGGCCTCGCTGACCAGTGCCACCACCACGTACGCCACGGCCAGGCGGGTCAGCGTGTCGGCCGGCCGCCCCGCCAGCGCGTCGTCTGCGAAGCGCCCGAGCAGCAGCGGCAGGCTGAGCCGCAGGGCCATGGACGCGCCGAGGACGGCGAGTACGCCGGCTAGGGGCTTCGCCTCGGAACGCAACGTGGCGGCGAGCAGGCGCGCCGCACCTCGGGAGGACTGCGGCATGGGGATCCGACGCTACGTTCCGAGGGGCACGCGACCCGAGGGAATTTCGGGGCCTCGCCGCAGTACCGGTGACGGCGCTAGCCTCGACGGGACCTCGGGCTGAGATGGGTGGTGCTGCTGCACCCAGCCCGGTGACGCACAGCCGGCAACCCCGCCGGCAACTCGACGACGTCATCAGGGAGAGAACCCATGTCCACCCTTTCCGAGGGCGACTTCAAGGTCGCCGACCTGTCCCTCGCGGGCTGGGGCCGCAAGGAGATCGAGCTCGCCGAGGTCGAGATGCCCGGCCTCATGGCCCTGCGGGCCGAGTTCGCCGACGGCCAACCACTGGCCGGCGCCCGCATCATGGGCTCGCTGCACATGACCATCCAGACGGCGGTGCTCATCGAGACCCTGACCACGCTGGGCGCCCACGTGCGCTGGGTGTCGTGCAACATCTTCTCCACGCAGGACCACGCCGCCGCCGCCGCCGTGGTCGGACCCGACGGCACCTCCGAGGCACCGCGCGGCGTGCCGGTGTACGCCTGGAAGGGCGAGAGCCTCGAGGAGTACTGGTGGTGCACCGAACAGGCCCTGCGCTGGCCCGACGGCGCGGGGCCCAACATGATCCTCGACGACGGCGGCGACGCCACGCTGCTCGTCCACAAGGGCGTCGAGTACGAGAAGGCCGGCGCCGTCCCCGACGCCACCGATGACGACCCCGAGGAGTGGCACGTCATCGTCGACGTCCTGAAGCGGTCGCTGGCCACCGACCCCGGTCGTTGGACCGGCATCGCCGGCGGCATCAAGGGCGTCACCGAGGAGACCACCACGGGGGTCCACCGGCTGTACCAGATGTACGAGGCGGGCCAACTGCTGTTCCCGGCCATCAACGTCAACGACTCGGTCACCAAGTCGAAGTTCGACAACCTCTACGGCGTCCGCCACAGCCTCGTCGACGGCATCAACCGCGCCACCGACGTCATGCTGGGCGGCAAGGTCGCCGTCGTGTGCGGCTACGGCGAGGTGGGCAAGGGCTGCGCCCAGTCGCTGCGGGGCCAGGGCTGCCGGGTCGTCATCACCGAAATCGACCCCATCTGCGCGCTGCAGGCGGCGATGGAGGGCTTCGAGGTCACCACCCTCGAGCGCGTGGTCGACAGCGCCGACATCTTCATCACCGCCAGCGGCAACAAAGGGATCATCTCCGCCGAGCACATGGCCCGGATGAAGCACAACGCGATCGTCGGCAACATCGGCCACTTCGACAACGAGATCGACATGGCCGGCCTAGCCCGCATGAGCGACGTCCGCAAGGTCGAGGTCAAGCCCCAGGTGCACGAGTGGTTGTTCCCCGACGGCCACTCGATCATCGTCCTGTCCGAGGGGCGGCTGCTGAATCTGGGCAACGCCACCGGCCACCCCAGCTTCGTGATGTCGATGAGCTTCACCAACCAGGTGCTGGCGCAGATCGAGCTGTTCGGCAAGACCGACAACTACCCGCTGGGGGTGTACGTCCTGCCCAAGCAGCTCGACGAGAAGGTGGCCCGGCTCCACTTGGATGCGCTCGGCGTCAAGCTCACCCGGCTCACCCGGGACCAGGCCGACTACATCGGGGTCCCGGTCGAGGGGCCCTACAAGGCCGACCACTACCGCTACTGATCTCCGCCCCCCATCCGAACTGACCCTGGGCCACCATGGTGGGCATGGGATCCCTCACCGTGGTGGCGCGCGACCTGGTGGAGGTCGCAACCGACAATGGCCGCTGGATGGCGTGGAACCTCGTGCTGGCGGTCATCCCCGCCGGGCTCGCGGTGGCGGTGTTCCGGCACCGCGGCCCGCGTACCGCGTTGTGGTGGAGCGGTGCGGCCTTGTGCGCGCTGTTCCTGCCCAACGCCCCGTACGTCGTCACCGACCTGGTGCACCTGCGCGACGACGTGTTGCGGGCGGACAGCGACATGGCGGTGATCACCGCGGTCCTCCCGTCCTATGCGGCGTTCATCGCCGCCGGGTTCGTCGCGTACGGCCTGGCGGTGGGGGAGATGGGGCGCTACCTGACCCGAATCGGGCTCGGGCGCTGGCGTGGAGCCGCGGAGCTGGCGACCCACGCCCTCTGTGCCGTGGGCGTCGTGCTGGGCCGGGTGGCCCGCCTGAACAGCTGGGAGCCGATGACCGAGCCCCACGGCACCGCCGAACGCGTGGTGCTGACACTGTCGTGGCGCGGTGCGCCACTGGCGGTGCTGGTCACCTTCGTCGCCATCTGGCTCTGCCACGGCGCGACCCGGGCGCTGGTCCGCCACGGCGTCGCTGCCGTCGGGTCAGCCGCTGCCTCTCTGCGCCGCATGGCCTGACCCACCGTCGGCTTCCTGGTGCCGAAGTGGTTGCTGGGCAACCAGGTTGGCGCCCGGAACCGGGCTCGAGCCGTGCTGAACGATCGCGGCGTCCCGGTCGTCTCACCGGACGATGGGTCGCGCCCAACTGGAACCCGAGGGCCCGCCGCCGCTGCCATTCCTGCCCGGCGATGTGTCCAACGGAGAGTTCGTCCCCCGCCCTCTCACCGCACGCGAACACATGGTGATCCGGGGGACGCTGGCCGGGGCCGCCGAAGCCGCTCATCGGGTGGGCATGGACCGGCGACGCTTCCTGCAGTCGGCGGGGGGCATGGCGGTGCTGCTCGGCACGATCAACCTGGCGGCCTGTGCCTCGGGTGACCGCGACCGGCGCGCCGCTGGTCTCCCGACGTCGACGTCCGCCTGGTCCAAGGCCACCGACGCCCCCGGTGGGACCTACGAGGTGCCCGAACCGGAGGACACGGCCGCCTGCGACGAGGCGTTGGGCGACCACCGCGAGTTCATCTTCGACGTGCACACCCACCACGTGATGCCGGACCGTCCCTGGCGCCAGAACGCGCCCCGCATCGCCGACATGATCCGTGGATTGGTGCCCGCCGGCTGCGTCGAGTCCGACCCGTTCACCTGCGTCGACCGGGTCGCCTACCTGCACGACGTCTTCCTGGCCAGCGACACCACGGTGGCGCTGCTGTCGGACGTGCCCAACTCGGGGCCGGCCGACGCCCCCGTTCCTTTCGCCGACGCAGTCGGCACGCACGACCTCGCCGATCGACTGACCGCCGGTGGGGCGACCCGGGTGCTGGTCCACAACGTGATCGCCCCCAACTTCGGTCACCTCGGGGCCCGGCTCGACGATATGGCGGCCACCGCTGCCACCGGCGACGTCACGGCGTTCAAGGTGTACACGGCCTGGGGGCCGGGTGGTCGGGGCTACGCACTGGACGATCCTGCAATCGGCCTGCCGGTCGTCGAGCGTGCACGGGAGCTCGGCGTACGGGTGATGTGTGCCCACAAGGGCCTGCCGCTGCTCGAGTTCGACCACCGTCACAATGGGCCGGCGGACATGGTGGCCTGTGCGGCGCTCTACCCCGACATGGACTTCGTCGTCTACCACTCGGCCTACGAACGCGAGACCGTCGAGGGTCCGTACGATCCGGCCGGGGCGGCCACCGGGATCGACTCGCTGGTCAAGGCCCTGCGGGACCGAGGCACGGGGCCCAACGCCAACGTCTGGGCCGAGCTCGGCACCACATGGCGCGAGGTCATGAGCGACCCCGACCAGGCGGCGCACGTGTTGGGCAAGTTGCTTCTGCACGTGGGCGAGGACCGGGTGCTGTGGGGTACGGACGCGATCTGGTATGGCTCGCCCCAGCCACAGATCATGGCGTTCCGGGCCTTCCAGATCACCCCCGAGTACCAGGAGCGCTACGGCTACCCGGCGCTGACGGAAGAAGTGAAGGCGAAGATCTTCGGCCTGAACGCCGCCCACCTGTTCGGCCTCGACCCGGCCGCAACCCGCTGCGCCCTGAGCGCCGACGGCCTCGACACCGCCCGCGCGGAGGTTCGTCGATTGGCGGCGGCGGGCGCGCTGCCGGCGCTGTGGCAGCCGCGGGGGCCGATCACGCGGCGCGAGGTGTTGGGCTGGCTGTCGTCACCGTCGACGCGCTGGACACCGTGGTAGCCGGGCGACCCTCCTTGTCAGTGGTCCTGCTTATGGTGCCGACGCATGACGCTCATGACCCTGCTGCCCGTCCGCTGCCCCGCTTGCAGGGCCGCCGGCTCGGCGCCCTGCCAACGCTGCATCGTCCGCATGCGCCCGGCCGTGGCGGGCCCGCCACCGGCGGCACTCGACGTGTGCCGATCGCTGCTCGCCTACGAGGGTGAAGCGCGTGAGGTGGTGGCCCGCCTCAAGTACCGCAACGACCGCGCCGCGCTGGCGTGGCTGGCCGACGGGATGGCCGCGCTCATGCAGCCGGCGTCTGGCCTCGTGGTCACCTGGGCACCCACGAGCAGGCGCCGGCGGCGGCAGCGGGGCTTCGATCAGGCCGAGCTCCTCGCCGCCGCCGTTGCCCGACGGTGGGGCGCGCCGTGCCGACGGCTGCTCGACCGCGCACCGGGTCCGCCCCAGACCGGACTGTCCCTGGCCGCACGGCGCCGGGGACCGTCGTTCGTCCCGGCACGGGGCCGCCGGGCAGCGCCGGCGCTCAGGCCGGGACCGATGGTCGTCGTCGACGACGTGGTGACGACCGGGTCGACGCTCACCGCCGCTGCGTGGGCGCTGCGGGCCACCGGCTCGCCGTGGATCGGGGGGCTGACCGCCGCCCGCACGCCCCGGATGGTGGTGGCGCCGCCCGTGCCGTCCTCGGCCGTACCCCTATCCGTGCCGACCGCACCACCCGATGTGGAAACTTTGCTCAAGTTCCGCCGCCAACTGGCCGATGTCCAGCGGTGATGCAGGTGTCGCGCCGAGAGGCTGCCCGCGCGCTCATGATCCTGCGCCGCACGCAGCGGCGCACCTGGGCGCGTCGTCGCCGCCGCCTGCGGCCGCACCGGGGCGTCGCGCCCGGCACGATCGACCGCACAACGAGCTGCCGCACCGCGGTTGACCACGGCACCATCGAGTCCATCCACCGCCACCTGCTCGACGACCGGAACTGGGTCAGCATCGAGCGGATCGAGGCGGCCCAGGCCCGCTTGGAGGCGGGTGAGGAGCCATCGGCCGACGTCGTGGCCGAGATGATGGTGCGCCGGGCCCTCTGCGATCGCCTGAGCTGAGCTCGAAGCAGCCACAACCAGCAAGAACCCAGCAAGAACCAGCAAGAACCAAGGAGGGGTCATGCAGACCTACCTGGTTGTCGCCCATCGCACGCTGGTCGGTGAGCACCTGCTCGACCACGTCCGCTCGATCTGCGGGGCGGGGGTGGCGGGACAGTGCCGGTTCTACCTGGTGGTGCCCGTCACGCATCCTCGCGACCATGCCTGGTCCGAGGGCGAGGTCGAGGCCACGGCCCACACCCGCCTGGACGAGGGCCTCGTGGCCTTCCGCAACCTAGGGGTCGAGGCCACCGGCGAGGTGGGCGACGCCAATCCCGTCTACGCGGTCTCGACGGCCCTCCGGAACCGACCCTTCGGTGACGACGAATGGGACGGCATCATCGTGTCCACGCTCCCGCCGGGCGTGTCCCACTGGCTCGGCCTCGACGTGGTCAGCCGCATCAAGCGCGAGTTCGACATCCCGGTCACGCACCTGGTCGCACCCAAGGTGCAGGCCAGCGCCTGACCGCGGGCACTCGCCGGGCCGTCGGTAGACTCGATCCCCGCATGGCTGTTCTCGATCGTTTCCTCCGCGTCGGTGAGGGCAAGAAGGTCAAGGCCCTGCAGTCGCTGGTGCCCGACATCTCCGCCCTCGAGCCCGAGCTGGAGCGGCTCTCGGCCGACGAGCTCGCGGCCAAGACCGGCGAGTTCCGCGGGCGACTCGATCAGGGTGCGAGCCTCGACGACCTGCTGATCGAGGCGTTTGCGGTCGTGCGCGAGGCCGGGAAGCGAGTGCTGGGCCAGCGGCACTTCGACGTGCAGCTCATGGGTGGCGCCGCCCTCCACTTCGGTTGGATCGCCGAGATGAAGACCGGCGAGGGGAAGACGCTCGTATCGACCCTGCCCGCCTACCTGAACGGGCTGTCCCGTCGCGGCATGCACCTGGTCACCGTCAACGACTACCTGGCCACCCGCGACGCCCAGTGGATGGGCCGCCTGCACCGCTCGCTGGGGCTGTCCGTAGGCCTGATCGTTCCCGGCGAGAGCGACCCGGACTACAAGCGCAAGCAGTACGAGGCCGACATCACCTACGGGACCAACAACGAGTTCGGCTTCGACTACCTACGCGACAACATGGCGCCGTCCCGGGCCCGGCAGGTGCAGCGGGGCCACGTCTACGCCATCGTCGACGAGGTCGACTCGATCCTCGTCGACGAGGCCCGGACGCCGCTGATCATCTCGGGCCGGGTCGCCGACGCCGCGCAGCTCTACTACAAGTTCGCCTCGATCGTGCGGGGTCTGAAGCCCGAGGTCCACTACGAGGTCGACGAGGAGAAGCGCACCGTCTCCCCGACCGAGGAGGGCATCGAGCGGGTCGAGCGCGAGCTGGACATCGAGAACCTCTACGACGGCGTCGCCCAGAACCTGGTGCACCAGCTCCAGGCCGCCCTGCGGGCCAAGGAGCTGTTCAAGCGCGACAAGGACTATGTGGTGGTCAGCGGCGAGGTGAAGATCGTCGACGAGTTCACCGGCCGCATCCTCGAGGGCCGGCGCTGGTCGGAGGGCCTGCACCAGGCGGTCGAGGCCAAAGAGGGCGTCCGGATCAAGGAAGAGAACCAGACGCTCGCCACCGTGACGCTGCAGAACTACTTCCGCATGTACGAGAAGCTGGCGGGCATGACCGGCACGGCGCAGAGTGACGCCGCCGAGCTGGCCGCCACGTACGAGCTGCAGGTGGTCCCCATCCCCACCAACATGCCGCTCATACGCAAGGACGAGGGTGACCTGATCTTCAAGTCGGAGGAGGCCAAGTTCGAGGCGGTCGCCGCCGACATCGCCGAGCGCTACGAGGCCGGCCAGCCGGTGCTGGTGGGCACGATCTCGGTCGAGAAGTCCGAGCGCCTGTCGCGCCTGCTCGAGAAGCAGGGCATCGCCCACCAGGTGCTCAACGCCAAGCCCGACCGGGCGTTCCGCGAGGCCGACATCGTCGCCCAGGCCGGCCGTCTCCACGGCGTCACGGTGGCCACCAACATGGCCGGCCGCGGCGTCGACATCATCCTGGGCGGCAACGCCGAGGGATTGGCCAAGCGCGACGTGCGGGCCGAGGAGCTCGATCCCGACGCCGAGGAGAACCGGCCCCGGCTCGAGGAGCTCATCGCCCGCCACGAGGCCGAGACCAAGCCCGAGGGCGACAAGGTGCGCGAGCTGGGCGGGCTCTACGTGCTCGGTACCGAGCGCCACGACTCCCGCCGGATCGACAACCAGCTCCGCGGTCGGTCGGGCCGCCAGGGCGACCCCGGCGAGAGCCGCTTCTACCTGAGCCTGGAAGACGATCTGATGCGCCTGTTCGCGACCGGCGCCGTGAACTGGGTGATGGGCAAGACGCTCCCGGACGACGTGCCGCTCGAGGCCAAGATGGTGACCAAAGCCATCGAGCGCGCGCAGACCACGGTCGAGCAGC
Source organism: Acidimicrobiales bacterium (assembly GCA_035697145.1). Classification (GTDB taxonomy): domain Bacteria; phylum Actinomycetota; class Acidimicrobiia; order Acidimicrobiales; family VFJN01; genus DASQUK01. The sequence continues at coordinate 12,725 of DASSDL010000227.1, read as the reverse complement.
GCAACGCCGAGATCCGCAAGAACGTGCTCAAGTACGACGAGGTCATGAACGAGCAGCGCAAGGTGATCTACGCCCTGCGCGATCAGGTGCTCGATCAGTCCGACCTGCGCGACAAACTCGTGGACGAGGCGCTGCCCGACGCCGTCAGCACGCTGGTCGAGACCCACTGCGTGAGCGAGTACGCCGAGGAGTGGGACGTCGAAGGGCTGCAGGCCGAGGCGCGCACGTTCTGGCCGTCGACGCTTTCGGTCGAGCAGTTGCAGCAGGCGTCCTCGACCAACGATCTGTACGAGATGCTGATGGACGAGGCGCTGGCCCACTTCGAGCGGCGCGAGGCGGAGCTCACGCCCGCGATCATGCGGCAGGTCGAACGCCAGGTGATGCTGCGGGTCATCGACCAGCGCTGGCGGGCCCACCTCCACGAGATGGACTACCTGCGCGAGGGCATCAACCTGCGGGCGATGGGGCAGAAGGATCCGCTGGTCGAGTGGCAGCGCGATGGCTTCGACATGTTCGGGCAGATGATGCACGGCATCTGGCAGGACTTCATCCGCTACGTGATGCACGTGCAGGTGCAGGTCAACCGTGGGTCGACACCGGCCGGTGCTGCCGCAGACGAGCCGAGCGAGCCGACGACCGTAGGTGCCCGCAACGGCGACGCAGAGGACGGGGTGCGGGGGCTGCAGTACTCGTCGCCAGCCGATCCCTCGAGCACCGGCGGCGCCGCCAGCATCGCCGCCGCGGCTCGCGCCCAGCCGGCCGCCGCCACCGATGCGCCGGAGCCCGCGACGACGCCAGCCGGTGGCGGCAACGGCCGGCGGGGGCCGGCTCAGCCCGCGGCTGCCCAGACGAACACCCCGCTGGTCAAGTCCGAGTGGGACAAGACCCCGCGCAACGCCCCCTGCCCCTGCGGATCGGGCAAGAAGTTCAAGCAGTGCCACGGTAGGTGACGTTCCACCCCCGGCGGGTGGAGGGGTCGTACCGTGGTGAGGACTGCTGATGAGAGATCTAACCGACGATCTGAGGGCCCTGAGGATTCGGGTTGATGAGGCGGCCGGGTACCTCAAAGTGGACGAGCTGCGGGCTCGCCAGCCACAGCTCGAGGCCGAGGCCACGCGGCCCGACCTCTGGGACGATCCCGACAAGGCCCGACGGGTCACCTCGGAGCTGGCGGCCGTCAACGACGACCTGGCGGCGTTCGAGACCCTGAGCGGTCGGCTCGACGACGCCGAGACTCTCTACGAGCTGGCTCGCGACGAGGGTGACGATGCGGTGCTGGCCGAGGTGGAGCAGTCGCTGACCGCCATCGACGCCGACCTGCGGCGAGTCGAGCTGCAGTCGATGTTCTCCGGCGAGCACGACAAGCGGGACGCGCTGGTGACGATCCAGGCCGGTGAGGGCGGTGTCGATGCCCAGGACTGGGCCGAGATGCTGTTGCGGATGATCACCCGCTGGGCCGAGCGGCGGGGCTTCGACGTCGAGGTCGACGAGTTCACCCCCGGGTCCGAGGCCGGCATCTCCTCGGCCGAGTTGATCGTCAAGGGCCGCTACGCCTACGGCTACCTCCAAGCCGAGCGGGGCGTGCACCGGTTGGTACGCATCAGCCCGTTCAACGCCCAGGGCAAGCGGCAGACCGCGTTCGCCGCCCTGCAGGTGGTGCCGATGCTCGACGAGGGGGACGCCTCGGTCGAGATAGACGAGAAGGACATCAAGATGGACGTGTTCCGGGCGTCGGGCGCCGGCGGCCAGCACGTCAACAAGACGTCGTCGGCGGTGCGGCTGACGCACGTCCCCACCGGCATCGTGGTGTCCTGCCAGGTCGAACGCAGCCAGTTCCAGAACCGCGACCGGGCCATGGCCATGCTGCGGGCCAAGCTGGCCGACCTGGAGCGCCAACGCCGCGAGGCCGAGCTCGACGAGATCCGGGGCGACCAGCAGCGCGTGGGCTTCGGCAGCCAGATCCGGAGCTACGTGCTGCAGCCGTACCAGATGGTCAAGGACCTTCGCTCCGAGCACGAGACCGGCAACATCGCCGGGGTGCTGGACGGCGACCTCGACCCGTTCATGGAGGCGTACCTGCAGTGGCGGCGCGGTGGGGGTGTGGGCGCCATTCGCGCCAGCTCATAGCATGACTGCCCGCCGCAATTGCCCGGGTGTACGTTACGTCCGTAACCTGATCGCAATCCCTGGGGCAGCCGACCGTCGATGGGGCGCAGTCGCGGGCTGCGGGCGAAAACCATGATCACCTTCGAGAACGTCAGCAAGATCTACAAAGGCGGTGTCGAGGCGTTGCACAACGCCTCGGCCACAATCGAGAAGGGCGAGTTCGTCTTTCTGGTCGGCCCGTCGGGATCGGGCAAGTCGACGATGCTCAGCCTGATCAACCGCGAGGTCACCGCCGACCGGGGCCGCATCTTCGTGGCGGGCAAGGACATCGCCCGGTTGTCGTCGTGGCGGGTGCCCTACCTGCGCCGCAACATCGGCTGCATCTTCCAGGACTACAAGCTGCTGGCCAACAAGACCGTCTACGAGAACGTGGCCTTCGCCCTCGAGGTCATCGGGCGGCCCCGGCATGTGGTCAAGACCCAGGTGCCGGCGATCCTCGAGCTGGTCGGCCTGGAGACCAAGGCCGGCAACTTCCCCCACCAGCTCTCGGGCGGTGAGCAGCAGCGGGTGTCGGTCGCCCGGGCATTCGTCAACCGGCCGCTGATCCTGCTGGCCGACGAGCCCACCGGCAACCTCGATCCCGCCACCTCGGTGGGCATCATGCGGCTGCTCGACCGCATCAACCGTACGGGCACGACCGTGGTCATGGCCACGCACGACCGCTCGATCGTCGACACCATGCAACGCCGGGTCATCGAGCTCGACGAGGGCATGCTCGTTCGCGATCAACTCCGTGGTGTCTACCAGTGAAGTTCGACTACATCCTCCGCGAGACGGCCATCAACCTGCGCCGCAACATCACGCTGACCCTCGCGGCCATCGTCACGGTGGCGGTGTCGCTGGCCCTGTTCGGGTCGACGCTGCTGCTGCGCCAGGGGGTCGAGAACCAGTCGGCGCGTTGGCAGGACGGTGTCCAGGTGCTCGTGTTCCTGCAGCGCACCATCACCGACGAGCAACGAGCCGCGCTCGAGGACTCCATCGACGGCAATCCCGAGGTCGCAAGCTTCCGCTACGTCGACGTCGACGAGAGCAACGAGGAGGCACGTCGCCTGTTCCGGGGAAACGCCGCCATGTTGCAGCGCCTCGAGGCCGACCCCGAGATGATCCCGCCCTCCTACCGGCTCGTTCCCGAGGCCACGGAGGCGGGTGCCGTGGAGAGCCTGCGCGGTCAGTACGAGGGCCAACCCGGCGTGCAGGCGGCGACGGGCGAGACCGAGGGTGTGAAGACGGTCCGCGGCGTGTCCGACTTCTCGCAGCGGGCGATGCTGGCGATCGCCGTTGGCCTCCTGGTCGCGGCGTTGATGCTCATCCTCAACGCCATTCGCATGGCGACGTTCGCCCGCCGGCGGGAGATCGAGGTCATGAAGCTGGTCGGGGCCACCAACTGGTTCATCCGGGTGCCGTTCATGCTCGAGGGGATCATCCAAGGCCTGGTGGGTGGCCTCCTCGCACTGGGGGCCGTGTGGGCGCTCGACAACGCCATGCAAGGCGCGTCCCGCAACCCCGACTACGACGACATCCTGGGCGGCTTCGTGGCATCGACGGGTCAGTTCACGTGGACCGCGGTCGTAGTGGTCGTGCTGGGTATCGCCATCGGCGCCGCCGGATCGGGATGGGCACTCAGCCGCTTCCTCAAGGTCTAGAGATCCACGCGGTCACGCCCGATCGCTGGGACGACTTGGCGGCGCTGGCGGGGGAGCGGGGCTTCACCAGCGGCTGCTGGTGCATGTGGTGGCGGGTCACGTCGAAGGAGTTCGACGAGCGCCACGGCGCCGGTCTGCGCCAGGATCTCCACGATCTCGTCGCCGCGGGACAGGAGCCCGGCCTGTTGGCGTACGGCGATGGCGAGCCCGCCGGCTGGGTGGCGGTGGCGCCCCGGGAGGAGTACCCGCGCCTCGACCGCTCGCTCAAGCTGCGGCGCCTGGACGACCAGCCGGTGTGGTCGATCACGTGCTTCACGATCGATCGCCGGCATCGCGGCCGGGGGGTGGCGGCGGCGCTGCTCGACGCCGCCGTCGACTTCGCCCGGCAACGCGGCGCCGAGGTTGTGGAGGCCTATCCGATCGACACCGCCGGCGGGAAACGGTCGAGCGCCGACCTCTTCACCGGCACGCTGGCGATGTTCGAGCGGGCGGGCTTCGAGGAGGTCGCCCGGCGCAGCGGGCGTCCCATCGTGCGGCGCTCCCTGGCCGTCAGCCGACGCTGACCGGCAGGGCGTCGAGCCCCCGGAGGATCACTCGACCGTTCCAGGCGGGCCGATCGGTGGCCAGCTCCATGTTTGGGAAGCGCCGCACCAGGGCGGGGATGGCCTCCGCACCCTCGAGCCGGGCCAAGGCCGCCCCGAGGCAGTGGTGAATGCCGCTGCCGAAGGACAGGTGCGCGCTGGCCCCCTCGCGCCCCACGTCGAGGTCGTCGGCGGTCGGTCCCCATTTGGCGGCGTCGTGGTTGGCGGAGCCCAACAGCGTGAGGATCATCTCGCCCGGCTCGGCCGTCTCGCCCCCCACCTCGATCTCGGTCATCGCGATGCGGCGGGACATTTGGACGGGGCTGTCGTAGCGCAGGAGCTCCTCGATCGCCGGGCCATCGAGCGACGGGTCGTCCACCAGGCGGTCGTACTGGTCGCGGTGGCGCAGGAGCGCCAGCGTGCCGTTGCCGATCAGGTTGACCGTGGTCTCGTGGCCGGCGAGGTAGAGCAGGATGACCTGTATCTGGAGCTCCTCGGCGGTCATGCGGTCGCCGTCTTCCTCGGCGGCGATCATCGCGCTCAGCAGGTCGTCCGCCGGATGGTGCCGCTTCCACTCGATGGCCTCGTCGACGTGGCGGATCATGTTGTCGGCGGCGTCGATGACCGCCCGGGCGCTGTCGTCGTCGAGGTAGGGCTCGAGCGACAGCGTCATGGTGTGCGACCAACCGCGCAGCTCGTCGCGGTTGCCCTCCGGCATGCCCAGCAGCTCGCTGATCACCATGAACGGCAGGGGGAACGCGTAGCGGGCGATCAGGTCGACGGGATCGGCGGCGACCCCCGTCTCGGCCAGGTCGTCGAGGAGGCCGGCCACCAGCTCCCGCACCCGCTCCCGGAGCTGCTCGACCCGCCGGACGGTGAAGGCGCTCGACACCAGCCGGCGCAGCCGGGTGTGGTCAGGTGGGTCGAGCCCGAGGATCGAACGGCGATCGTTGACCACCCGATCGGCGATGTCCTCGGGCGGCTGGTAACGGAAGACGTTGGTGGCGTTGCGGTCGTCGACGCTGGTGCCGGCCAGGCGGAGCAGGTGGAAGCAGTCCTCGTAGTGCGAGAGCAACAGGGTGCCGAAGACGGTGCGCTCGGCCCGGCCCTGCGCACGGATGCCGGCGTACTGGTCGTAGGGGTTGTCGGCGAATCCGGGCTCGAACGGGTTGAAGGTCACGGTCGCCACCCGACCCAGGTTTTCGCACGTATGGTGCAAAAGCAAGCGCCCTCACCCGAAACCTGCCGCGGGATCGGTGGCCCGGGCCACCAATCCCGCGGCAGATTTTCGTGATGCACCGCCCACCGCCCCGTGACCTCGCCCTGCTCGGGCTGGCGGTGGCGGCCGTGTCGACGGCGGCGCCGCTCGTGCGGGTCGCCGACGCACCCACGCTGGCCATCGCCTTCTGGCGGAACGCCCTCGCCCTTCCGGTGCTGGCCCTGCTCGTCGGGCTGCACGCCAGGGGCATCCGCCGAGGGGGCGCACCCGTGTTGGACCGGCGAGAACGGAACCTGTCGATAGTCGCGGGGCTGTTCCTCGGCGCCCACTTCGCCACCTGGGTACCCAGCCTGTCGTTCACCACCGTGGCGTCGTCCGTGGCGCTCGTGTCCACGCAGCCGGTGTGGGCGGCGCTGATCGCCCGCGGCCGGGGCGAGGACGTGCCGGCGGGAGCCTGGTGGGGGATCGGCAGCGCCCTGGCCGGTGTCATCGTGTTGGCTGGCGTCGACCTGTCGGTCGAGCCGCGGGCCCTGTTCGGCGACCTGCTCGCTCTGATCGGGGGCGTGTTGGCGGCCGCCTACGTCACGGTCGGTGCCGAGGTTCGGCGCACCGTGCCGACCAGCGTGTATGCGCTCGTGTGCTACGGCGTCGCGGCCGGCGGGCTGCTGGTGGTGTGCCTCGTCGGCCGACAGCCACTGGCCGGCAGCGACTACGACGCCACCACGTGGCTGGCGTTGCTCGCCATGGTGGCGGGGCCGCAGCTGCTCGGCCACACCGTGGTCAACCGCGTGCTGGGCACGACGAGCCCCACATTGGTGTCGGTCGCGATCCTGTTCGAGATCGTGGGATCGGCGCTGCTGGCCTGGGTTGCCTTCGACGAGGTGCCGCCGGCGTCGGCCATCCCGGCGGCGATCCTCATCGGCGTGGGCGTCGTGCTGGTGGTGCGCTCTGGCGCCGAGGAACCGTCCGTGGCCGGAGCGCCTGCGCTGGAATGAGCGGCGGCCCGGTTGGGACGAAACCCTGCAACTCAGAGGGCCGGCCCGGCCGAGCAGACGAGGGCCACCCGCCGGTCGACCCCTGCACCGCCGGCCACGGCCACGCCACCACCGGACACGATGCCCGGGCCCAGGGTTGCCGGGTCGACCCGCACCCCGTGGTGACCCAGCGCCTGCCGATCCAGCTCGAGGACGACAGCATCGCCGACGGCGAACTCGACGACCTCGACCCAGGGGGCGAGCTGGTTGTCGGCAGCCAGCGCCGCCGTGACCAGGGCCGCCGGTCCCGGCTCGTCCCCGCGCCCGAGCGACAAGCGAGCGACGTCGGGGGCGTCGGGGGGGTTGTCGGCGGTGTAGTCGACGGACCACGCCACCTCCTGGTGCTCCGTCAGGCACGATCGCAAGGTCCGCAGCTCGGCGGCGACCACGTCGTCACGCACACCATCGACGGCGGGTCGTAGGCGCGCCGGCACCCACGCCAGTCCGTCGTGTCCGGTGAGGATGCCGCCCGCCACCCGCGGCCCCACCGCCACAACCGTCAACGCCAGCGCCAGAGCGCCCGCGGCGAGGGCCACGACAGCGGCGTCCGGCCACGATCCGGTCGCCCGACGCAGCCGCGCCGCTCGCCGGGCCCGGGTGTCACCGACCCCGGCCAGCATCATGAGGCACAGCACGGCGGCGAGCACCCGGAGGCCCGATTGCCAGGCAGCCAGGCGCGCCGCGGCACCCACGCCGGTGGTCCCGTGATCGGCGACCCAGACGGCGGCGGCCACCGCCCCCGGGAGAACGATCGCAGCGAGGATGGTCCGGACGGTGATGACGGGGAGCCGCGCCAGCGAGCGCCGTCGCAGCAGCCGGGCGACGCGCCGGGCCGTCCGCCCGGGCAGGGCGACGATCCCGAAGACGACGGACCGGCGCCGCGCCGCCACGGAGCGGACCGCGCCGACGAGCAGGCACAACGCGGCGACCGCCATGAGCCACAGCCACGGGACGATCACTGCTCCGCTGGCGCCTGCGAGCGCCAGCACGTCCGACAGGCGGCGCTCCGCGGTCCCCGCCCAGCCTCGCCGCCCGACGGCGTCCGCAACCGTAACCGTGGGGACCCGGGGCTCGGGGGGAGCCTCCTGCGTGGTCCGGATGGGCGACGGCGCCGGTGGACGCTGCGGCAGCAGGTCCGGGCGGGCTGGAGCTGGCTGGTCGTCGGGCGCGTCGACCAGGTCGTCGGGGAAGCCGACTCGCTGGGTGGGGATGCTCGCGGCCTCGACTGCCCGAGCGTCGACGACATCGCTCGTGGGGCGACGCCGGGCCCGCATGGGCGCCACGGGCCGGGCCGCGGGCGTGAACCGGTCCTGGCGGTGGAGGTCGGTGAAGGCGCGCACGAGCTCGCGTTCGTCTCCGTGGGCCGGCGAGGGGGCCACGGAGCCCTCGCCTGCCTCCCCCCGGGATCCCACGACGCCTCCTCCTCGCCTTCAGCGTCCCCGCCGTCCATTCGCCCGGCGAATCGTGGCGGGCCCGTCCGCCGCAGGCAGATTTTGCCCTACCCCGGACAGCACCGCCCTTAGACGCGCGAGACGGGTTTCGGTGAGGACCCCACGATGGGGCCAACGCCAGCGTCCGAGATGGTCGCCGCCCAACTCGACGTCAGCGTCGGGCAAGCGCTCATCCGGCTGAAGGCATATGCCTTCGGCAATGGTCGGCCCCTCGCCGAGGTGGCACCGGATGTGGTGGCCAGAAAGCCGCGTCTCGACGCCGACGGCGGGAAGACGGACCCGTGAGCCGAGTACGGCGGCCCAGCATGGGCATCGACGTGGACCAAGCGTTCGGCAAGCTCCGCAACCATGCTCGCAATCACAACCTGCGCCTTCTCGACGTCGCCCAGGACGTCCTGGACGGGGGCCTGTCGGGAGACGCGTTCAATCCCGCGTCCCCTTCGCAGCGCTGGTAGGACGCAAAGCCCGCGTATCCGACTCGGTTGGTCGTCACCAGGTAGTCCACTAGTCGGCGAAGACGTCCCGCGTGTGCTGGACGAAGAACGTGTGGTCATGACCCTTGTTGGGGTCCTCGTGGTTGTACGCCTTTGACGAATTGCCGTCGGGTACGTCTTCTTCGGGATAGATCGCCCCGACGGGACAGACATCCGATTGGTAGCACGCGGTGCACGAGGTGCACTCGTCGACGTTGACGTACAGCAGGCTGTCCCCGAAGATCGCAACAGCGTCCTGATTCGGGGTGTGGGTGTTCTCGATGACTCCGCTACCCGCTTCTTCCTCGGAGAACAGCACGTTGCGCGCTGGGTCGAGCTCGTAGATGCACTGCACCGGACAGACATCGACGCAGGCACGATCCTTCACATCGATGCACGCCTCCGTGATGATCGCAAGACCGGCCACGAGTTACTCCTCAGCAATCAGCCTGCAAGACGTTACGAGCCATGACGTTCCCCCTCGATTGCATACCCGGCACCGCAGGCGCGGAACCCGAACATGGGCGAGGTCAGGGGGTGAGGGCAGCGAAGGGCGCCACTGGCGCCCCCCACCTGAGCAGGCTGTTGGTTGGTGGAGCTGGGGGGAATCGAACCCCCGTCCGCCGAGCGGTTGTCGACCGCGCTACGACCGTTCCCGAGAACTACGGCTCTGCGGCTGCCGCACCGCCGGGTCGGTGGGCCTCGCGGAGGAGGCCGCCGCCGGGTCTTTCCCCGATGTCAGCGGTCTTTCCCGCCGCCAGCGGTCTTTCCCGCCGTCAACCACCGCTTCTGTTGCCGGGCTGCGGTGATCAGGCCCCGCGTGCCATCACTGGTCGCAGGTGCTCTCGTTCGCCTGGATTATCAGGCGGCGAGGGCGTACTGCTTGTTGGCAGTTGTGGTTGTGCCCCGTTTAAGGAGTCTGAGCAACTCCGGTCGCACGATTCGACTTCCGGTCTCGACGTCGAAACCGATCAGCCCCTTGTCAAGCAGCCCCACAAGTGTACCGGCGACGCGTGGCCTGCCCGACCCCGACGCCGACCTGGTAGCGCCGATCGATGACGTGCCGATCCGCGCACGTACTTGGATGCGGCCCTAGCGGCGGTCGGCCCGGGCCATCGCCCGGGCGGCCTCGCGCTCCGCGTCCCGTTTGGCCAGGACCTCGCGCTTGTCGTACGTCTTGCGTCCCCTGGCCAGCGCCAGCTCGACCTTGGCACGGCCATCCTTGAAGTAGAGCGACAGCGGGATGAGCGACAGCCGCTGCTCGTCCACGATGGAGCGCAGGCGGTCGATCTCCCCCCGATGCAGCAGCAGCTTGCGGCGGCGCTCCGGCTCGTGGCCGGAATGCTCCTGCGCACGGTCGTACGGAGCGATGTGCATCGACACCAGCCAGGCTTCGCCGCCCTCGATCCGGGCATAGGCGTCGCCCAGTTGCACGTGCGCGTCGCGCAGGGACTTCACCTCGCTGCCGCGCAGCACCAACCCGGCCTCGACGGTCTCGAGGATCTCGTAGTTGCGCCGCGCCCTGCGGTTGGCGGCGATCAGCTTTGTGCCGGTCGGACGTGCCATGGGGAGAGGGAAGGGTACCCTCGCCGATCGTGCTCCCGACCCCTTTGACGCTCACCGAGGCCGTGTGGCGCCAGATGGTGGGCCACGCCTACGACGGTCTGCCCGAGGAGGCCTGCGGGCTGCTGGGCGGCGATCCCGAGTCCGGCCGTGTCGGCGTGTTCTACCCCTGCCGCAACGCCGCCGAGTCGAGCCGGGTGTACACCGTCGACCCCGGCGACCACTTGCGCGCCGACCGCGACGCCGAGGCGCGTGGGCTCGAGATCGTAGGGGTGATGCACAGCCACACCCACACCGAGGCCTACCCGTCGCCCACCGACGTGGCGCAGGCGCCCGACCCGGCCTGGCACTACGTCATCGTCTCGCTCAAGCGCGAGGAGGCGGTGCTGCGGTCCTACCGGATCGTGGACGGCAGGATCACCGAGGAGGGCGTGGCGCTGGCCGGTGGGTAGGATTGTCGACCGGAACACTCGACTTTCGGCGACGATCCAGGATCCGACCACGCATGGCCGTCTACCCCTCCATCCTCGACCTCATCGGCGACACGCCGATGGTCGACGTGACCAGCCTCAGCCCCAACCCCGACGTGCGCATCCTCGCCAAGCTCGAGGGCCAGAACCCGGCGGGATCGATCAAGGACCGCATCGCCTGGAACATGGTCCGCGAGGCCGAGGCCGACGGGGTGCTCACCCCCGGCCGCACGATCATCGAGCCGTCGTCGGGCAACACCGGCATCGCGCTGTCGATGATCGCCCGCCTGCGCGGCTACCCGATCAAGATCGTGATGCCCGAGAACGTGTCGGTCGAGCGGCGCCAGGCCCTCGAGGTGTGGGGCGCCGAGATCATCGTGACCCCGGGTGAGGAAGGGTCGAACGGCGCGGTCGCCCGGGCCCGGGCCCTGGCCGACGAGCACCCCGAGTGGGCGTTCCTGTACCAGTACGCCAACGAGGCCAACCCGCGGGCGCACTACGAGGCCACCGGGCCCGAGATCTGGCGCGACTGCCCCGAGATCACGCACTTCGTGGCCGGCCTCGGCACGACGGGCACGCTCATGGGGGTTGGTCGGTTCCTCAAGGAGCAGAACCCCGACGTCAAGATCGTGGCCATCGAGCCGCCGCTCGGCGAGCGGGTCGAGGGGCTGCGCAACCTCGACGAGGGGTACATCCCGCCGGTGTACGAGAAGTGGGGCGGGCCCGAGCTGCTCGACCGCAAGCGCATCGTCCGGCCCCGCGAGTCGATCGAGTGGACCCGGCGCCTGGCGGACGTGGGCATCTTCTCGGGCATCTCGGGCGGCGCCGCCCTGGCTGGCGCAGCGAAGGTCGCCGGAGAGGTCGAGCGCGGGACGATCGTGGTCATCCTGGCCGACGGCGGGTGGAAGTACCTCTCGACCGGCGCCTGGACGGGCGACATCGACGAGGTCGCGGCCCTCGCCGAGAAGCTCATCGTCTTCTGACCACGGCCGCCGACGCGCCGGGAGGGGTGGTGCCGTGAAGGTACGGATCGGGATGGGCCTCGGCACGCAGACGCTCGCGGCCGACGCCGAGCGGTTCGCCGGCTTCGTCGACGCGCTGGAGCAGCGCGGCTTCGACTCGCTGTGGCTCAGCGAGCGGCTCACCGGCCCGGCCCCCGACCCGCTGGTCGCGCTGGCGGTCGCCGCGGGCCGCACCCGAAGGCTCAAGCTCGGCACCAGCGTGCTGGTCGTTCCGGGGCGCAACCCGGTCGTCCTGGCCAAGGAGCTGGCCAGCCTCGACCGTCTGTCGGGCGGCCGGCTGCTGCCGGGCGTCGGGCTCGGTGCGCCGGTGCCGGCTGAGCACCGGGCGTTCGGGGTCGAGCGCACGGCCCGGGCCGGCCTGTTCGACGAGGCCGTGACCCTGATGCGCCGCCTGTGGACCGAGGACGACGTCCACCACGACGGCGAGCACTTCCAGGTCGAGGGCGTGACGCTGCTGCCCCGCCCGGTACAGCAGCCGATCGACGTGTGGCTGGGCGGCACCGCGCCGTCCGAGCTGCGCCGCACTGGGCGGTTCGGCGACGGCTGGCTGCCGTCGTTCACGGTGCCGGCCGAGGTCGAGGCGGGGTGGGCGTCGATCACCGAGGTGGCGGCGCAGCACGACCGGGGGATCGACCCCGAGCACCTGGGCGTGCTCGTCATCTACACCCGCGGCGAGCTGCCCGACGCCATCGCCCAGGTGGTGGCGTCTCGCCGCCCCGAGCTCGACCCACGTGACGTCGTGCCGCAAGGCATCGACGGGCTGCGGCGCCAGCTCGAGCGCTTCATCGCAGTCGCGGCGTCCAAGTTCGTGGTGGTGCCGCTGGCCGACCCCGAGGACTGGGACGCCGAGCTCGGCGAGCTGGCCGAGTCGATCCTGCCGCTGGAGACCTGACTCCGATCGCGCGTCGCCGCGGGCCGGCCGGGTGCGTCAGAGGTTCGTCACGATCAGCGCCAGGCCGAAGGCGGCGAAGAGCACGGCCGAACCGATGCGGGTGGCCCGCTCGGGCAGGCGGGCGCCGAACACCCGGCCGAGCAGCACGCCGAGCGTGCCCGCCAGGATGATCCCGATCGTGGCGCCGATCCACACGAGTACCGGGTTGCCC
>DASSDL010000226.1:0-2497 GCA_035697145.1 Acidimicrobiales bacterium | reverse complement strand
TCGTGGCGGCTCGACAGCTGGAGCTTGCGCAGCACCGACGACACGTGGGTCTCGATCGTCTTGATCGACACCTGCAGGCGGCGGGCGATCTCCTTGTACGTGTAGCCGCGGGCCAGGAGTCGCAGCACCTCGCGCTCGCGCGGCGTGATCTGGTCGAGCTCCGGGTCGAGCGACGTGCCCGGGGGGAGGTCACCGGCGAAGGCGTCGAGCACGAACCCCGCCAGGCGGGGCGAGAACACGGCGTCCCCCTCGCGCACCCGCCCGATGGCCTCCGCCAGGTCGTCGGCCCCGATCGTCTTGGTGACGTAGCCCCGGGCCCCGGCGCGGATGACGGCGATCACGTCCTCGGCGGCGTCGCTCACCGACAGGGCCAGGAACACGACGGCCGGGTGGGTCCGATGGACCGCCTCGATCACGGCCCGGCCCCCGCCACCCGGCAGGTGGACGTCGAGCAGCACCACGTCAGGCTCGGCGCCGCGGATGCCCTCGACGGCCGACTCGACGTCGACGGCCTCGCCGACGATGTCGACCCGGCCGGCGAGCTCGGCGCGCACGCCCGACAGGAACAGCCGGTGGTCGTCGACGAGGAACACGCGGGTCGGCGCCGTCGGTGTCACCGTGTCGACTCCGCATCGCGCGCCAGCTCGAAGGTCACCTCGGTGCCCTCGCCGGGGGCGCTGTGGACCTGCGCCCGGCCACCGTGGCGGGCCATGCGGCGCAGGATCGACTGCGTGATCCCGCGCCGGTCGCCGTTGACGGCCTCCGGGTCGAATCCCCGGCCCCGGTCCCGGACGAATGCTTCGATCCTGGCATCCCCAACCACCTCGGCGTACACCGACACCTCACCGGCACCGCTGTGCCGGGCGGCGTTGAGGACCGCCTCGCGCACCGCCGCCACCAGGGCCTCGACATGCTCGTCGAGGTGGCAGTCGCCGACGACCACCACGTCGACCTCCACCCCGTGGTCCGCCTCGACCTCGTCGGCGACACCATCGAGGGCCGTCGCCAGGCGGCCGGGAGCGTCCGAGGACGGCGATCGGCGGCCGTCGTACAGCCAGGCCCGCAGCTCCCGCTCCTGCCGCCGCGCCAGGCTGCGTGCCTGCTGGGGCGCGTCGGCGTGGCGCTGGATGAGAGCCAACGTCTGCAGCACCGAATCGTGGAGGTGGGCGGCCATGTCGGCGCGCTCCTCGTTGCGGATCCGCTCCCGCCGCTCCTCGCCGAGCTGGCGCACGAGGCGCGCCACCCATGGGCTGAACAGGAGCGCGCCGCCGAGGCTGGTGGCCAGGACCGCGATGCCGACATTGCCGACCGCGGCCAGCGTGTCATTGGAGGCCAGGAAGAACCCGATCCCCGCGATCAACAGGCCGGCGCCTACGAGCACCCGGGCCCACACCATCCAGCCGCCGCGGAACGCCTCGACCGGGTTCCCCGGTAGCCGCGTCGCCGCCTCGCGCCAACGGGCCCGATCGCTGTCGCCTGCCCGGGCCAGGACCAGGCCGATGCCCGTGGCCGCCACCGCCGCCGGCCACACGATCTGGTCGGGAAAGAACGGCGTGATCCAACGAACGAGCAGCAGTGCTCCCAAGGTGATGCACCCCACCGCCAGGGCGAGCTCGCTGCTGCGCCTGGTGCCGGGAACGGCGCCCTGCGTCGTCGCCTGCTCCGCGGCGCCATCCGCTTCTTCGGGGAGGACCACCCACGCCACGAGGTACAGGAGCAGTCCCGCGCCGTTGGCCAGCGCCAGGATGCAGGCCGCCAGCCGCACGACGATGGGATCGACGCCGAGCCACCGCGCCACGCCCGCGCAGACACCCGCCACCATGCGTTCGTCGCGGCGGCGGACCAGGCCCTGCGGAAGGCCGGCGATCGGTGGTCGGGGAGGCGAGCCCATCGGTGGGGTCGAATGCGCCGTCACGTGACGGGGCACATCCATGATGGCAACTGCACGGCGACAGCGCCTCCGGGGAGCGCTCGGGGACATCCCTGATTGTGACGGGAACGACTGCTCCCGATGATTGGCCCATGGAAGTCCCTCCCCACGCGCCGCCGCAGCCCGAGGATCCGTCCGCCGGGTCCCGGCCGAGACGGCTGGTCCGCGAGCCCGACGACCGGAAGATCGCCGGGGTGTGCGCCGGCCTGGCCGACCGCCTCGGCGTAGACGTTTCGTTGGTGCGCCTGGGTGCCGTCGTCCTCGCGGTCTTCACGCCCGTGGGCCTCATCGCCTACCTGGTGGCGTGGGCCATCGTCCCCGAGCGCCGGGCGGACGAGCCTCGGGTGGTGGCGCCGCCTGCGGACCTGCCCCACCTCGGCCGGATACCGCTGTGGCTGCTGGTCCTCGGCGGTGTCGCCCTCGCCTGGGGACTGGGCGACGGTTCCTGGTGGTCCTGGTGGCCCAACGGACCGGTGCTGGCGCTGGCCCTGGTCGGCCTCGGCGTCTGGCTGCTGGTCCGGGACCAGGACCGCAGCGACCCGCCGAGCGTCCGGGATTCGTCGGTCT
>DASSDL010000225.1:0-15458 GCA_035697145.1 Acidimicrobiales bacterium | reverse complement strand
GGCCGGCAAGTACGGGTTCGAGCATTCCCTTGGGGAGTTCGCCTCCTACATGGGTCACACGAGCACCAACAGCGGTGCTTTCAGGCAGCGGCTGGCCGCCATGCGGGACTGGAAGTTGATCGCCGGTCGCGGCGACAACATCTCGATGACCGACGTCGCGCGTGTGATCGCGCTCCCACCCGACGACGAAACGGAGCTTGACGCGCTCCGGTCGGCGTTCAAGAACTGCGCAATCTTCTACAAGCTCTTCGAGGATATGCAGAAGGGCACACCGCTGGCACGGCAGGGCCTCGGCAACCGGGCAGTCCATGCCTTCGGCGTCTCGCCAAGCTCGGTGAACAAGTTCGTGGGGTCCTTCGTCGATAGTGCCGTAGCGGCAGGGATCGCACTGGTCGACGACAACGGTCAGGTCACGCTGCTTGACCTGACTACCGACTTCGTGAGCCGCGCA
This sequence comes from Acidimicrobiales bacterium, assembly GCA_035697145.1. Taxonomy (GTDB): domain Bacteria; phylum Actinomycetota; class Acidimicrobiia; order Acidimicrobiales; family VFJN01; genus DASQUK01. The sequence goes on along the minus strand of DASSDL010000225.1, from coordinate 15,007 downwards.
GACGTCGGCCAGGAATCACCCGCGCCGCAAACGCCCACGGCGGTGCCGCCGCGTGCCGCGCAATCTGGTCGCAGTGCCACCCCCGTCGTGCATCAGGCGTGGCCGATCGATGGCGGGACGATCATCTTCGAGATCCGATCTGAGCGACCGCTCCCCGCGAGCGCGTACGCGACCGTGGGCGAAGTCGTGGCGAGCCTGGAGCGGCTCTCGGTGACACTCGCGCCCGCCACGAGCAGCACGGTCGCGGACGAATCCGAGCCGACGGAGTAAGCGATCATGCCCAGTGGCCCGAAGGATCCGTGGCGGATCCACTTCTTTCAGCGTCACATCGACGATGACGCCGGCCGGGCCGTGCCATCGATCGAGTTCCTCGACGGGTTGCCCGCCAAGGTGTCCGCGGAGATCCATGCCGTACTCGACGCGGTGGCAGAGGCTCCGCCGCCGTCGTTCTCAGGGGGCGGCAAGTGGGAGGCCATGCACGACGACATGGCCGGCTACTTCGAGGTCCGTGTCCAGGGCGGCGGGAAGAACCACCGCCTCTTCTGCGTGCTCGAGCGCGACGCCGGCGATCTCGGCGGTTCGAGCATCGTGTGCCTTGGTGGCCTTTCGAAGCCCCCGCGGACGGCTGCGAATCCCCGCGACTACCGAGTGATCAAGCGGTACGGCGCCGAGTTCCAGAAGCGGCGGACCGTGCTCGAGTAGTTCCGCGCCGAGGTCGACGGGGCTCCGGTCGCAGCTCGAGGTCGAGCGCACCCGCGAGGGCGACGAGGGTGGCCAACGTGGGGTTCGGCTTCTCCGCCGAGAAGAGTCGACGTATTGCCTCCGGCTTGACCCCTGCTCGTCGGGCGAGATCAGCCTTCGTTAGGTTGAGTTCGGTGCGTCGATCATCGAGCGCGCGGATGAGTCCGTCGATCTGGTCGATGCGCTCCCTCGCCTGCTCGTAGGCGGCTCGGTACTCGGGGTCCTTGAGCCGTTTGGCCAGGTAACGCTCGGCGCCGGTGCGAGCTTCAGCCATGACGACCATGGTAGCCGTAACGTGTGTGTTACGCACGCCTCGCTTGTCGGGGTGGCGCCGCTGCCGTTGGACGTGCTACCGAGCACTCCCGACCCACCGGGAGATGGGCTCGGCTACCTCGCGATCGGCCGGTGCCGCCGAAAAAGGATCAAGATCCCGGACGGGTGCATCGGGATCCGCGTCAAGTGCATCACGCCATTCCAGATGCGTTGCGCCGAGCGCTCTCGGTTCGTCTCGCCGAGCGGTACCTGACGGCCCGGTGCAGAAGGTCACCAGCTCGCCGTCCACGCGTACCAAGGGCCGCCCAAGTGTCGGAACTCGGGCCGCTCGAAGCCTCCGTTCTCGATCTCGGGGAAGGGGCCGTTTGGTAGGGCAAAGCCCTCGTCGTGTTCGGCGCAGTGAGGGTTATGGACCTGGTGATCGGTCGCCGTCGAGGAGTTCGTCGTGACCGGTCAATGGCGGTACGTGATGGTGCGCGCGTGATCGAGGTCTTGTCGATGGTCGGCCTGGTGCGTGGCGCGTGATCGGTGTCGGCGATGTCGTCGGACGGCGCGTCGAAGGGCTTGCAGGAGTCGAGCCAGATTTCTCGGTGACGCGTGAGAGGTTTCGGCCACCTCAACGGCCTTGGTAAGGCGAGACCGAGAGATCTGTCTCCAAATCGGCCGATCCGCGGCCTAGTTGGGAGTAGCCCTCGATCCGCAAGGAGGAACCATGACCGTGACGACCTACGTCGACGAGGTTGCGCTGCCGCGCCGGCTGCTCAACATCACCGAGCTCGCCGAGTTCCTCGGCGTCAACACCCGCCACGTCCGCTGGCTGGTCGCCGAGCGGCGCATCCCGTTCATCAAGTGGGGCCACCTCATCCGCTTCGACCCGCTCGAGGTCGTGCGGTGGCTCGACGGGCACCGGCGCCGGCCCGAGCGGTCGGCGTACCCTCGGGCGCGGTCGGCTGGTGCCAAGCGTGCCAGCCGACTGTCCCACCCACGTCGAACGATCTGACTCGCCCGTTGGGCCTCGCCGTTCACTCGGCCTCGATGACTCCACGCATCGGGAGGCCAATCCATGCCGGCACGACGCCGATTCGGATCGGTCCGCCGCCTTCCGTCGGGGCGGTGGCAGGCGCGCTACTGGGACGCGGCGGGCAACCGCATCGGCGCGCCCACGACGTTCGCCACCAAGGGCGACGCCCAGCGGTGGCTGTCGGCCGCCGAGACGGACCAGAGCCGGGGCGAGTGGCACGACCCTCGCCTCGGCGACGTCCCGTTCCGTGAGTGGGCCGATCGGTGGATGGTGACGAAGGCGCCGACGCTCGGGCCGGCCACGCAGGACCTGTACCGGTACCTACTTCGCAAGCACGTCGTCCCTCGCTTCGGCTCGATGGCGGTCGGGCGGATCACCGCAGCCGAGGTGCAGGCCTGGCTGGCCGAGCTGCACCGCAGCGAGCTGAGCCCGAACACCGTCGCCAAGGCCTACCGCTGCCTCAGCGGCGCCATGGACGGCGCCGCCGACGCCGGGCTCATCGCTCGTTCGCCGTGCACGCTCAAGGGCGCCGGCACCGAGAGGCATGCCGAGATGCAGATCGCCACCCCAGAGCAGGTCGCTGAACTGGCGGCTGCGGTCGGACCGAGGTGGGAGGCGCTCGTGTTCGCCGCGGCATACACCGGACTCCGCTGGGGCGAGCTCGCCGGGCTGCGCCGGTGCGACGTCGACCTCGAGCGGAACCTCGTCACCGTCACGCGGAAGCTCGGTGAAGTGAACGGGCAGCTGTCGTTCAGCCCGCCCAAGACGGCCGCCGGGAAGCGCACGATCGGCATGCCGTCGTTCGTCGCGCGCTCGCTGGCCGTGCACATCGACCTGTACGCGCTGCAAGGCCCCGGGGGGCTCGTGTTCCCGACCGCGGACGGTCAGCCGATGCGGCGGAGCAACTTCCGGCGGCGGGTCTGGGAGCCGGCGACGAGCGAGGTCGGCATGACCGGGTTCCGGTTCCACGACTTGAGGCACACGGCGGCGACGCTTGCCGCCGCGAGCGGCACGAGCTTGAAGGCGCTCATGGCTCGCATCGGCCACGCGTCCGCCGCGGCGGCGCTGCGGTACCAGCACGTGATCGACGGCCAGGACGCCGAGATCGTCCGGTACCTCGAGCGCTTCGGCGAAGAACCGCCCGTGCCCACTCGTGCCCACGACACCGCGCCAGACACCGCCGTTCGTGGGCACTTGGTGGGCACGCCGAGCGATCCTTCGAAGGTCACGGCCGAACAGGAACCTCGTGACCAGGACTTTCGAGGTGGAGACGATGGGACTCGAACCCACGACCCCCTGCTTGCAAAGCAGGTGCTCTAGCCAACTGAGCTACGTCCCCGGGCCAGCGCCATGGGGCCTGGGAACGACAGCGTACCGATCCATCGCCGGCGCCGAAGCTCGTTGCGGCGGGGCGAAACAGGCCGGACGGTGAAGTGACACCCCGGGACCAACGCGTGCGACATAGGTTTCGCGGACGTGAGGCGATGGAGCGCCACCCTGGCCGTTGTCATCGTCGTCGCCGCCGTGGGCGCCGGGCTGTGGGCGACATGGGACTCCACCCGGGTCTCTGACGGCTCGACCCTGACCGCCGGCCCGAACCCTCAGATCGACTCGACGACCACTTCCCCTGCGGCAACCACCTCGACGGTTGGCCAGACGCTCCCGGTGTGCAGCCAGGGGGACGAGCCTGTGGAGGGCGACCCTCTCGCCGACTGGGCGACGATCGTGATCGACACCAATCGTGCCCTCCCGCCGGAGTTCGCTCCCGGCGACCTGCTGGAGGTGACCGCCGCCGGCTTCGCGCAGCGCGACCGGGTCCGCGAGTTCGTCATCCCCGACCTTGCGGCGCTCCGCCAGGCGGCCGAGGCCAACGGCACGCCGATCGTCGTCATTTCCGCCTACCGCAGCTTCGCCTATCAGCAAGGCCTCTTCCGCGACGAGGTCGAGCGGGTGGGCGAGCCACGCGCCGCCGCCAGGGTCGCCCGGCCCGGTCACAGCGAGCACCAGCTCGGCACCGCGCTCGATGTTCTGAACCCCGAGGCGGGGGAGCTCAGCACCGCCTTCGCCGACACCCCGGCGGGCCAATGGATCGCCGCCCATGCCCACGAGTACGGGTTCGTGCTCAGCTACCCGGCCGACGCCCAGGAGCGCAGCTGCTACGAGTTCGAGCCGTGGCACCTGCGCTATGTCGGGCGCGACATCGCCGCGCAGATCCACGAAGCCGGGGTCCCGCCCCGGGAGTGGCTGCTCGTCGCAGGTGCGCGCCCAGCCGGATAGACGCGCAGGCCGACCTCACGGCGACGGTGCCGTGCGGATACCGTCGGTCGGTGCACCGAATCGCCCTGGCCCTCACAGCCTGTCTGGCCCTGGTGGCCGCCGCCTGCGCCAGCGAGGCCGACGAGAACCCGCTGGTCGAGGCCGGTGGCGGCAACGCTGATGACGAGGTCTCCGCCGACCCCGACACCCCCGGCCCCACCGACAGCAGCGGCACCCTTGATTGGGAGGAGTGCGGCGGCGCGGAATGCGCCACTCTCGACGTACCAGTGGACTACGACCAACCCGACGGCGACACACTAACCCTGAGCATCGCCCGCGTTCCGGCCAGCGGCGATGACCGCATCGGCGCGCTGTTCGTGAACCCCGGCGGACCGGGAGGCACCGCCACCGACTTCGCCGTCGACCTCGCCTTCTCCTTGCCCGACGACGTCACCGAGCACTTCGACATCGTCGGCGTCGACCCTCGCGGCCTCGGCGCCAGCGATATCGACTGCGGCGGCGACTTCGCCGAGCTCTATGGGGTCGATTACACGATCGACTCACCCGAGGACACGACGACCCTGCTCGACGTGAGCTCGGCTTACGTCGACGGTTGCGAAGCGGCGGCCGGCGACCTGCTACCCCACCTCGGCACCGAGAACGCGGCCCGCGACATTGACGCCGTGCGGGCCGCCATGGGCGACGAGCAGCTCAACTACCTCGGCTTCAGCTATGGAACCGCCATCGGTCAGACGCTGGCCGAGCTGTTCCCCGACCGCGTACGAGCGATGGTCATCGACGGCGTGCTCGAGCTCGGCCCCTCCGGCACCGACCTCGCCGTCGCCCAGGCGCAGGGGTTCGAGAGCGGGTTCGCCGCCTTCGCCGACGACTGCGACTCCGACCCGTCGTGCCCGATCGCGCCCGACGCGGCCGCCGCGCTCGACGAGCTCACGGCCCGCGTGGAGGAAGCCCCCATCCCGGGCACACCACGCGACCTCGGCCCTGGCGAGCTGACCACCGGCCTCGCCGGGCCGCTCTACAGCGAGTCGCTGTGGCCGGACCTGGCCCAGGCCATTGCCGACGGGCTCGACGGTGACGGCTCCGGCATGGTGTCGCAGGCCGACGCCTACCTGGACATCGCCGACTTCGACATCTACTTCGCGGTCAACTGCCTCGACTTCGAGTGGCCCGAGTCACCGGAGGAGCTGCTGGCCTCGGGCGCGGCGGCCGCCGACGCCGCGCCCCGCTTCGGCGAGGCCATCGTCAACGACTACGTGCGCTGCGCCATGTGGCCGGTCGAGGAGGCCCCCCTGCCGGCGGTGACCGCACCCGGCGCCCCGCCGATCGTGGTGGTGTCCACCACCAATGACCCCGTCACGCCCTACGAGGCCGGAGTCCACACGGCCGAACGGCTCGAGACGGGTGTGTTGCTCACCCACGAAGGCGAGGGTCACGCTGTGGTTGGCAGCGGCGTGCCCTGCATCGACGACGCCGTCGCCCACTATCTGGTCGACCTCGAGCCCCCCGAGGACGGCACCACCTGCTGACCGACGCGCGGTGGGACCGGCGTTGCCAGCTACCCCGCCGTGCCCTCGGCGACCAGACGCTCGAGCACCAGCTCCGGGTTCTCCGCCTCGACCCGCGCCAGCCAGTACGGGCTCTCGAACAGTGCGTACAGCGTCCCGCCGGCCCGCAGCAGCACCCGGACTCCCGGCATGGCGCGCAGGGCCGGCTCCGACACCTCGTCCGTTCGACGGGCGAGCGTGTACGCCGTCGGCGACAGATCGGTGGCCGCACCGAACTCGTGCTCGAGCCGCCAGGCGGCCACCTCCAGCTGCATTGGGCCGACGGCCGCCAACACCGGCGTCTGGTCACCCTGCTCACGATCCCGGAGCACCTGCACCACGCCCTCCTCGTCGAGCTGCGCGATCCCCCGGCGGAACTGCTTGAACCGGCCGGTGTCGCGGGCCCGCGCAGTCACGAAGTGCTCGGGCGCGAACTCTGGCAGTCGCGGGAACTCGACCGGCGCGTCGACATAGAGCGTGTCGCCCACCCGCACGTCGGTGGCGTTGACGAGCGCCACGATGTCACCCGGGAACGCCTCGTCGACCGTGTCACGCTCCTGGCCGAACAGCGAGTGCGCGTATTTGGTGGCGAACGGCCTCCCGGTCGGCTCGTGGGTCACGACCATGCCCCGCTCGAACCGTCCCGAGCAGACCCGCACGAACGCCACCCGGTCGCGGTGCGCAGGGTCCATGTTGGCCTGCACCTTGAACACGAACGCCGAGAACGGGTCGTCGAGCTTGCGGGCGGCGCCATCCACGTCGAAGCGCGGCATCGGCGCCGGCGCCAGTTCGACGATGCCGTCGAGCAACGGTCGGACCCCGAAGTTGGTGAGCGCCGAACCGACGAACAGCGGTGTCTGCTCACCCGCCAGGACGAGGTCGGGGTCGACTCCCCCACCCACCCCCTCGAGCAGCGCCACCTCGTCGCTCGCGGACCGCCAAGCGTCGGCGTCGGGACCGCGCGCGGCGCGCTCCGGGTCGACGATCTCCTCGATCGCCTCGGCGGCACCGTGCGCAGTGCGCCCATAGCGCACGAAGCGTCCGGTCCGCCGGTCGATGAGCCCGCGGAAGTCGCCGGCGATCCCCACGGGCCAGGTCACCGGCACCGGCTGGAGGTCGAGCCGTGCCTCGATCTCGTCGAGCAGCTCCAACCCGTCGCGGCCGGGCCGGTCCCACTTGTTGAGGAACGTGAGCAGCGGCACGTTGCGCGCCCGGCACACTTCGAAGAGCTTGAGGGTCTGCGCCTCGATGCCCTTGCCGGCGTCGAGGACCATGACGGCGGCGTCGACGGCAGCGAGCACGCGATAGGTGTCCTCGGAGAAGTCGCGGTGACCGGGCGTGTCGAGCAGGTTCAGCACGTCGCCGCCGTAGGGAAACTGCAGGACCGCCGATGTGATGGAGATCCCACGCTTCTGCTCGAGCTCCATCCAGTCGGACCGGGCGCGGCGCCGCTCACCCCGGGCCTTGACCTGACCGGCCTCCTGCACCGCCCCGCCGTAGAGCAGGAACTTCTCGGTCAGGGTGGTCTTGCCCGCGTCGGGGTGGCTGATGATGGCGAACGTGCGGCGGCGTGCCGCGCTCTCGGAGGGGGACTCGCGGGACTCGGACATGCGGAGCATCAGGCTACGAGCCGGCGTCGCGAAAGTGGTTCCCGCAGCAGCGTCGTTGGCTGGCCCGGCTATGCGGTTGTACGGTGCCATGAGCCCGCTGGTCAGCGAAGTCCGGTGGGGTGAGCCGCGAGGCCCGCCCGATCCCGGCGCTGTCCCGCAACTGTGAGGCCTCGTATGAGGACGAGCCAGGCCGCCTGGCCGCGGGCGCACGAAACCCTCGAGGACAGGGCTCTTTGTGCGACGGGGCAGCGGTGCCCGGTCGGCGAACAGGCCATCCCCTCGAGCCGACAGGAGGAGCACCGTGAGACGAATCCCCAGAATCTCCGCTTTCGCTGTCGCCGCGACGCTGGCACTCGCCGCCGGGTGCGGCGGCGGCGACGAGTCGATCCAGTCCGGCCAGGCCGACGCCACTGCCGAGGACGCGGCCGATGCGGCCTTTCCGGCCGATGTCGAAGCCGCCAACGGGACGGTGACGATCGAGGCCGAGCCGGAGCGCATCGTGTCGCTATCGCCCACGGCCACCGAGATGCTCTACGCGATGGGCGCCGGCGACCAGGTCGCGGCCGTGGACGACTTCTCCAACTATCCCGAGGGCACGCCGATGACCGATTTGTCGGGCTTCGAGCCCAACATCGAGGCGGTCACCACGTACGAGCCCGACTTGGTCGTGTTGTCGTTCGACGCCAATGACGTCGTCGCGGGCCTGGAGCGGGTCGACATCCCCGTTCTCGAGTTCCCGGCGGCCACGTCGTTGGACGAGAGCTATGACCAGATCACCCAGCTCGGCGCCGCCACCGGCCACGTGGACGAGGCGGCCCGGCTGGCGGAGGAGATGCAGGCCGACATCGACGACCTCGTCAACGAGGCCGCCCAGCACGACGAGCCGCTCACCTACTACCACGAGCTGGACGACCAGCTGCACACCGCCACGTCCCAGACGTTCATCGGCCAGATCTATGCCCTGGCCGGCCTCGAGAACGTGGCGGACGCCGCCGACGACGGCACCGGGTACCCGCAGGTGTCGGCCGAGCTGCTGCTCGACTCCAACCCAGACATGATCTTCCTTGCCGACGAGGCCGCCGGGGTCGACGCCGGCGACGTCGCCGCCCGCCCCGGCTGGGGCCAGCTCACCGCCGTCCGCACCGGCGACATCATCGAGCTCGACCCGGACATCACCTCGCGCTGGGGACCGCGCGCCGTCGAGTTCCTGCGCACGGTCGTCAAGGCCACCTCCGACGCCGGGTAGGACGGCGAGACCCCGTCCCATGGCGACCCTGGAGCTGAGACGGCCCGAGCACCCGGCCGATGCCGTCGCCCCACCCGCCGGGGCCAGGCCTGCCCGGGTGCGGCGCACGTGGTGGGCGTGCGTCGCCCTGCTGGCCGTGGCCTTCGCGGCCGGGGTGAGCGTCGGCCCGGCCGGCATGCCGGTCGGACGGGTCGTGCTCGAACTGGTCGACCGGCTCCCGCTGGTGAACGTCGACTCCGGCCTCGACAGCCGCGAGGCCGCCATCCTGTGGGACATCCGCCTGCCCCGCGTGGTGCTGGCGCTCCTGGTCGGTGCCACTCTCAGCGTGGCTGGCGGCGCCTACCAGGGCGTCTTCCGCAACCCGTTGGCCGACCCCTACCTGCTGGGAGCGGCCGCGGGTGCGGGCCTCGGCGCCACCCTGGTGCTCACGCTCGGCGCCCGGGGCGGCTGGGGCCCGTTCGACCTGTTGCCGGCGGCGGCGTTCGTAGGCGCGCTCGTCGCCGTGGGCCTCACCTACCTGGTCGGGCGCGCCGCCGGGCGCGGGGTCGCCGGCACGACGACGTCGCTGATCCTCGCCGGCGTGGCCATGGCCAGCCTCTTCACATCAGTGCAGACCTACTTCCAGCAGCGCGCCGACGACACCGTGCGCGAGGTCTACGCCTGGATCCTCGGGGGCCTGTCCACCTCCGGTTGGTCCGAGGTCCGGCTGATCCTGCCATGGACCGTGCTCGCCGCCGTCGGCGTGTTGTTGCACCGGCGCCCCCTCGACGTGTTGGCGGTCGGTGACGAGGAGGCCACGACCCTCGGACTCCACGTCGACCGCACCCGGCTGATCGTGGTCGTAGCGGCCTCGTTGGGGACGGCGGCTGCGGTGGCCGTGAGCGGGCTCATCGGCTTCGTCGGCATCATCGTGCCCCATGCGATCCGGCTGGTCGCCGGCCACAGCTACCGGGTGATCCTGCCGCTCACGCTGGTGGGGGGCGGCGCCTTCATGGTGCTGGCGGACCTCGCGGCCCGCACCGCGCTCAGCCCGGCCGAGGTCCCCATCGGGGTCATCACCGCGTTGGTGGGGGCGCCGTTCTTCCTGGTGCTGCTCGGCCGGAGGGGCGCATGAGCGTCATAGAGCGGCCAGCCGCTGCGAACGGCGCCGGTTCGGTGCACGTTCGCGGTGTGAGCGTGGACCACGGCGACCGGACCGTGCTGCACCCGATCGACCTCGACGTCGCCGCCGGATCGTGGCTCGGCATCGTCGGGCCCAACGGCGCCGGGAAGTCCACGCTCCTGCGGGCCGTGGCCGGGACGGTGCCCCACGCCGGGACGATCATGCTCGGCGACCAGGCGACCGCCGGGCTGGGGCCGCGCGAGCGGGCGCGGCTGTTGGCCGTCGCCCCCCAGCAGCCGACGATCCCGTCGGGGGCCTCCGTCACCGACTACGTGTTGCTCGGACGTACCGCTCACATCCCGTTCCTGGGCCGCGAGAGCCCTCATGACTTCGCGGTACTCACCGAGGTGCTGGACCTGCTCGACCTCTCCGAGCTGGCCGACCGCGAGGTGGTGACGCTTTCGGGCGGCGAGCGCCAGCGGGCGGTCATCGCCAGAGCCCTGGCCCAGGAGGCGCCTCTGCTCCTGCTCGACGAGCCCACGACCGCCCTCGACATCGGCCACCAGCAGCACGCGCTGTCGCTCGTCGACGAGCTACGCCGCCGTCGGGGCTTGACCGTGGTGTCGGCCATGCACGATCTCACGCTGGCCGCCCAGCACGCGGACCGCTTCGTGCTGCTGCACGAGGGACGGGTGGTCGCCCAGGGCACGGCCCGCGAGGTCTTCACGCCCGCCATCGTCGAGCGGGTGTTCGATGCCACCGTCTCGGTGATCGACGACGGGGGTGACCTGGTGATCGTGCCTCGCCGCGACCGCTAGCGCTCGACTCGGGAGCTCCTCCACGGTCCCTATTGCCTCGGCAGCTCCTCCGCGGTGCCCGCTGCCTCGGGGTGCGGCTGGCGGGCCCAGCTGGGCGGCGACGTGAGCGACCGGGCCAGCGCCTCCCGCTCGGCGGGGGTGCCCTCCGCCTCGATCTCAGCCTGGGCGGCGTCGAGCACCGACCTCTCCACCCGGTAGGCGACCAGCTGGCCGACGATGGCGGCCAGCGCCCGCAACGATGCCGCCACCCGGGCCGCCTGGTCGGGCGCCTCCCGCCGCTTGCTGCGGAGTCGGGTCCCCACGAGCTGGGCCCAGGCGTCGACCACGTCGCGGCCGAGCGCGTCGGACGTGACCAGTTGCTGACGGGCGATGCGCATCAGGTCGTCGAGCGACAGGCCGACGCCCAGCAGCGTGAGCACGTGGCGGACGAAGCGGACGTCCGCGTCGCTGTAGCGGTCGCCGTCGGCCATGTGGTGGGGCCGCAACAGCCCCGAGGCCTCGAGGGCACGCAGCAGCTCGACCGGCACGCGACTCCGCTCGGCGACCTCGCCGAGCCGGAGCACCTCGTGTTCCTCGACGTGTGGGAACCCCGACTCGGCCGGGTCGCCCAGGACCTCCTCGATCATGCGCAGCGAGTAGCCGCGTTCCTTGAGGTGGCGTATGTGGCGGAGCCGCTCGAGGTGATGCGGCCCGTACCAGGCCACCCGGCCTTCGTGCCGCGGCGGAGGCAGCAGGCCCCGGGACTGGTAGGAGCGGAGGAGCTGCACGCTGATGCCCAGCTCGGCCGCCAGATCGGCCGCTCGGTAGCGGTGAGGCGCCGATCCGTCACCACGCGTCTGCTCTGGCATCGATACGGTGGTCCCTTCGTCAAGTTCGTTTGCGAATTCCTAGAAGAATTCCACAGGACCATGTAACGATCAGCTCTTGAAGTGGTCGGACCCCAGACACCCTTCCCGCCGCCCGCCGCCCGACTGCCATCGCTGGAGGACCCGCCCGTGCCCTACGCCGTGATCTTTCCCGGTCAAGGTGCCGCCGCGCCAGCCGCGGGGCGCCCCTGGGTGGATCACCAGGCATGGGACGTCGTGGGCCAGGCCGAGGCGGTGCTCGACCGGCCGCTGGCGCGGCTGCTCCTCGAGGCGGACGCGGCCGAGCTTGCGGCGACCGGTGCCAGCCAGCTGGCCGTGCTGCTGACCTCGCTCGTGGCCTGGGAGGCCCTGGCCCCCCGGCTCGACGAGGTGCCGGTTGCATTCGCCGGCCACTCTCTGGGCCAGGTCACGGCCCTGCTGGCCGCCGGCGCCGTCGACCGGAGCGACGGGTTCCGGTTGGCCGCCCGCCGGGCCGACGTGTCCCAGGCCTCGGCCGATTCGCGGCCTGGGGGCATGGCGGCCCTGGTGGGCGCCGAGCTCGACGTCGCGGCGCGAGTCTGCGAGGGCGTCGGCGACGTGTGGATCGCCAACGACAACGCCCCCGGCCAAGTCGTGATCGCCGGGACCCCCGAGGGCCTCGCCGCCGCCGCCGAGCGGGCGCGACAGCTCGGCGTGCGACGGGTGATGGCCCTCGACGTCGGCCACGCCTTCCACACCCCGCTCCTGGCCGACGCCGCCGCCGAGCTCCGCCCCCTCCTCGATGGCCTCGCCTTCCAGGAGGCGACCACGCCGGTCGTGGCCAACACGGACGCCCTCGGGCACACCGACCCCCACTGTTGGCCCGACCAACTCACCAGGCACCTGGTGGCGCCCGTGCGGTGGCGGGAGTCCCAGCGCACGCTCGCCGCCTCCGGCGCGACGACCTTCATCGAGGTCGGGCCGGGACGAGTTCTCGCCGGCCTGGCCAAGCGCACGGTGCCCGACGTGACCGTGCTCAACGTGTCCACCCCCGACGACCTGTCCAACCTGCTAGCCACCAACACCCTTGCCGGAGCAACCCGATGACCGCCCTGGGCGACCCGCTGACTGCCATCTCCCCCTACGACGAACCGATCGCGGAAGATCTGCACGTCCTCGAGCGCCTGATCGCGGCGCCGGCCGCCGGTGTGTTCCGGGCCGCGGCGCCCGAGGTGGTCACCGCCGAGGGCGAGATCGTCTACAGCGGGCAGCACATGGGCACCATCGAGGTCACCGACGGAGCCGTCCCGGTGACCAGCCCCCACACCGGCTTTCTGATGGGACTGCTCGCCCTGCCGGGCGAGAGGGTCCGGGCCGACCAACCCTTGGCGTGGGTGCGGGTCGTGGCATGAGCGCACCTGCCATCCACGACCTCGCCCAGGACACCCGACCCCTCCCCCGGGACGGCGCCTCGGCGGCCGGGGTGGTGGTGGCGGGTTGGGGGCACGCCCTGCCGGTTCGCCGGGTCACCAACGACGACCTCGCCCAGAACCTCGACACCAGCGACGAGTGGATCGTCGACCGCACCGGCATCCGCGAGCGCCGTGTGTCGGGCGCCGGTGAGTCCACCGCTCCGCTGGCCGTGTCCGCCAGCCGCGCCGCACTCGACCGGGCCGGGCTCGGGGCCGCCGATGTCGACATCGTTGTCGTCGCCACCAGCACGCCGGAACGCCTGATCCCCGCTACCGCCGCCATCGTGGCGGCCGAGCTGGGGATCACAGCTGGCGCCTTCGACCTCAACGCCGCCTGTGCCGGCTTCGTGTACGGCCTCACCACCATCGCGGCGCTGATCGGCCAGGGCCTGGCCCATACCGCCCTCGTGGTGGGCGCCGACACCCTGACCCGCTTCACGGATCCCGACGATCGCGCCACCGCCGTGCTGTTCGGCGACGCCGCCGCGGCGCTGGTTCTGGCGGGCACCGGGACCAGCGCCCGCGCCGGCGCTACCGGGCCCGGGCCCGCGGCGCCGGGGCTGGTCTCCTGCGACCTCGTGGGGGATCCGGGGGGCATCGACCTGCTGGTGGTACCCGCCGGGGGGAGCGCCCGCCCCGCCAGCGCCGATACCGTGGCGGCTCGGGAGCACTACCTGCAGATGGACGGACGAGAGGTCTTCCGCCGAGCTGTTCGCGCCGTGGCCGCGTCGGTCGACCGCACGCTGGCCCGTGCCGGCTGCAAACCCGACGACGTGGCGTGGTTCGTTCCCCACCAGGCGAATGCCCGCATCGTCGACGCCGTGCTACCCCGCGTCGGCATCCCGCCCGAGCGCACCGTGAGCAACGTCGACCGCTTCGGCAACACCTCGGCGGCCTCGATCCCGCTGGCCCTGGCCGAGGAGGCCGACGGCGAGCGTTTGGCCGCCGGCGACCTCGTGCTGGTCTCCGGCTTCGGCGCCGGCCTCACAGTGGGGACCGCGCTCTGGCGCTGGGAGACGCCCGCATGACGGAGCAGGTCACGCCGCGGATCGCGCTCGTGACCGGGGGATCCGGCGGCATCGGGGCGGCCTGCGCCTGCGCGCTGGCGGCCGCGGGGCACCGTGTCGCCGTTGGGTACGGCACGTCCGCCGGCGCCGCCGACAAAGTCGTCGAGGCGATCGAGCAGGCGGCCGGCACCGCCATGGCGGTCCATGCGGACGTGACCGACCCCGGCCTCGTCGACGGCGCCTTTGCCGCGGTCGAGTCGGCGTGGGGGCCCGTGGAGCTGCTGGTCAACGCCGCGGGCGCCAACCGAGACAAGCTCACCGTGCAGCTGAGCGACGACGACTGGCGACACACCCTCGACACCGATCTCAGCGGACCGTTCCACGCCATCCGCAGGGCCCTGCGGCCCATGATCCGGGCCCGCTACGGCCGCATCGTCAGCGTGTCGTCGATCGTGGCCGCCACCGGATCGCCCGGCCAGGCCAACTACGCCGCCGCCAAGGCGGGCCTGGTGGGGCTGTCGCGCTCGGTGGCCCGTGAGGTTGCCTCCCGGGGAATCACCGTCAACGTGGTCGAGCCCGGGCCCGTCACCACCCCTATGACCGACGCCCTCCCCGAGGCCCGCCGCCAGGCCCTGGCCGACGCCACCGCAATGGGCCGATTCGGCACCCCCGACGAGGTCGCCGCCGTTGTCGCCTTCCTGTGCTCCGAGGCGGCCTCCTACGTCACCGGCACCGCCCTGCCCGTGGACGGCGGCCTTGGCATGGGACGCTGACACCAACCCCGACCCGCCCGATCCCGATCCTCCCCCATCACACCACGAAAGGACCACCACCCATGGACCGTTCCGCCGCCTTCGACGCCCTCCGCACGGCCGCCGTCGACGTGCTGTCGGTCGAGCCCGATCAGGTGACCGAGCAGGCATCGTTCGCAGACGACCTCGACGCCGACAGCCTCGACCTGGTCGAGCTGGTCATGCAGCTGGAGGACAGCCTCGACGTCACCATCCCCGAGGACGACCTCGGCGATGTTCGCACCGTCGGCGACGCGCTCGACCTGATCCTGGCGGCCAGC
>DASSDL010000224.1:0-70560 GCA_035697145.1 Acidimicrobiales bacterium | reverse complement strand
TCATCTCGGCGAGGTTGGCGCCCTTGCCCCCGAGGAGGTCCTTCATGTCCATGGGCGGGCGCTTGTGGCGGTGGTCGAAGGCGTAGACGTACGGCACGGCGATTCCTGTCTGTGCTTCCTGCTTAGGAGAATGCGGTCCGTTGCCGAGCCTACTGAGCAATACTTCGGCCCGTGACCGCTCCGCCGGGGCGAATTCGCACGTCGGCAAGTAGGAACGTCACGGTCCCGACCGGCGGATCCGCTCGATCCTCAGGTGCCATGGACGCTGCCGCCGACCGTGAGCTGAAACCCCTGACTTGACCGTCCCGGCCCGCCGGTAGGTTCGGCCGTGATGTCCGAACCGGCCGGATCCGCCAGCGCGCCGCTGATCGAGGCCAAGGCGCTCACCAAGCGCTTCGGTGAGTACGTCGCGGTCGACGGGGTCGACTTCACGGTGCAGCGGGGCGAGGTCTTCGGTTTCTTGGGTCCGAACGGCGCCGGCAAGACCACGACGATGCGGATGATCGCCTGCGTCTCGCCCATCACCGACGGAGAGCTCCAGGTGCTGGGCATGAGCCCGATGACCGACGGCCCGGCGATCCGGGCCCGGCTCGGCGTCGTCCCCCAGGAGGACAACCTCGACACCGAGCTCACCGTGTGGGACAACCTCGTGATCTACGGCCGCTACTTCGGCCTGCCCATGGCACAGATCCGGGAGCGGGCCACCGAGCTGTTGCACTTCGCCCGGCTCGACGACCGCCGGACGTCGCGGGTCGATCCCCTGTCGGGCGGCATGAAGCGGCGGCTCATCATCGCCCGATCGCTCATCAACCGGCCGGAGCTGGTGCTGCTCGACGAGCCCACCACCGGCCTCGATCCCCAGGCCCGCCACCTGCTGTGGGAGCGCCTCTACCGCCTCAAACGCGAGGGCGTGACCCTCGTGCTCACCACGCACTACATGGACGAGGCCGAACAGCTCTGCGATCGCCTCGTGATCATGGATGGCGGCCGCATCGTGGCCGAGGGATCACCGCGCCAACTGATCGACCGGTACTGCACCCGCGAGGTCGTCGAGCTGCGCTTCGCACTGCCGGAGCAGCAGGACGCGGCGCTCCCACCGCTCCGCGCCCTCGGCGAGCGGGTCGAGCCGCTGGGCGACCGGGTCCTGCTGTACACCTCGCACGGCGACGAGGCGCTGGCGCGCGTCACCGGTGACGGCATCAGGCCCGACTCGGTGCTCGTTCGCCGCGCCACGCTCGAGGATGTGTTCCTCACCCTGACGGGTCGCACCCTCGATGAGTGACGCTGCGCCTGCCACCACCCGCACGCCCTTCGACACGCTGGCGGCGGCGGTGCCCATGCTGCGGGTGACCGAGCGGCAGGCGCGGGTGTGGCGGCGGTTCTGGCGGACGTCGGCGGTCACGGGCGTGCTCATGCCGCTGCTGTTCCTCGGCGCCTTGGGCGTCGGCCTAGGTGGTCTCGTCGACGACAACCGCAGCTCGGTGGACGGCGTCGACTATCTGGTGTTCGTGGCGCCGGGCATCCTCGCCGCCACCGCCATGCAGGGCGCGGCCGGTGAGTCGCTCTGGCCGGTGATGGCCGGCATGAAGTGGGTCCGCACCTTCCACGCGGCGGCGGCTACGCCGCTGGCGCCCCGGGACGTCTTCGGGGGCTGGTTGCTGTGGATCGCCGCCCGCCAGGCGATGACGGCTACTGCGTTCGTGGTGGTCGCCGCCGTGCTCGGCGCCATCCCCTCCCCGTGGGGCGTGCTGGCCGTGCCGGCCGCCGTGCTCACCGGGATGGCGTTCGGTGCGCCGCTCACCGCGTTCTCGGGTGGCCAGGACAGCGACCTGCCGTTCCCGCTGATCATGCGCTTCGTGGTGGTCCCGATGTTCCTGTTCTCGGGCACCTTCTTCCCCGTGGACCAGCTGCCGGACTGGCTCCTGCCCGTTGCGTGGGTGTCTCCGTTGTGGCACGGGGTCGAGCTGTGTCGTGGCGCCACCACCGGCTCGCTGGGGTGGGGGCCGGCGCTCGGCCATGTCGCGTACCTCGCAGGTTGGGTCGCCGCTGGCTGTTGGTGGGGCATCCGCACTTTCACACGGAGGCTCGCGGCATGAGCGAGCGTCCCGTAGGGCGAGAGAGCGAGTGTGGCCCGAGCAGCCCGGTGCGAAGCAGCAAGAGCGGGAAGCAATGAGCACCGCAGTGGCGATGCTCGGCACGCGGCGGGCCCTGCGGATCGTCGAGCGCAACACCCGTTCCTACCTACGGATGTGGCCCGTCTTCCTCAGCGGCTTCTTCGAACCGGTCTTCTACCTGTTCTCCATCGGCATCGGGGTCGGCGAGCTGGTGGGCGACCTGCCGGGGCCCGGCGGCCGCCCGATCCCCTACGACGTGTTCGTCGCGCCCGCCCTGCTGGCGACCTCGGCCATGAACGGCACGGTGTTCGACACGACGTTCAACTTCTTCTTCAAGTTCAAGTACGCCAGGACGTTCGACGGGATGCTCGCCACTCCGCTCGGCGTGCAGGACGTGGTGCGGGGCGAGGTCACGTGGGCACTGCTGCGAGCCACGCTCTATGCCAGCGTGTTCCTGGTGACCATGTGGGCGATGGACCTCACGCCGTCGGGCTGGGCCGTGCTGGCACTGCCGGCCGCCCTGCTCATCGGCTTCGGCTTCGCCGGTGCCGGGATGGGCTTGACCACCTACATGCGCTCGTTCGTGGACTTCGACTACGTGCAGCTCGCGATCGTCCCGCTGTTCTTGTTCTCGGCCACGTTCTTCCCCCTGAGCCAGTACCCGGCGGCCCTCGAATGGGTGGTCCGGATCAGTCCCCTCTACCAGGGGGTCGCCCTGGAGCGGGCGCTCATCCTCGGCGATCTCTCGCCCACCTTGCTGCTGAACGCCGCCTACCTGGCGGCCGTGGGCGGGGTCGGGATCCGTGTCGCCGGCCGCCGCCTCGGCGCGCTCCTCCTGCCATGAGTGACGGCGACCTCGTGACGCGGCGCGGGCTGCGCCTCCCGGCGGCCGCGCTCGACGAGCGGTTCGCGCGCGGGTCGGGGCCCGGCGGCCAGCACCGCAACGTCACCGCGTCCGCGGTGGAGGTCGTGGCCGACCTGACGGCGCTCGACGGGCCCGGCGCCGACCGAGTGCGCGAGCGCATGGGTCCGGTCGTGCGCGTGCGCGCCGACGAATCGCGTTCGCAGTGGCGCAACCGGACAATCGCCCGGGGCCGGCTCGCCGCCACCCTCGACGATGCGGCGACGGTCGTTGCCCCCCGCCGTCCCACCCGCCCGTCGCGCGCCGCACGTGAGGCCCGGCTCGAGGCCAAGCGCCGCGCCGCCGAACGCAAGCGCTCCCGGGCGTGGCGGCCCGAGAGCGACTGAGGAGGAAACCTGCCGCGGGATTGGTTGCTCCAGCCACCAATCCCGCGGCAGGTATTTCGGGCAGCTCGGCGCTCAGCCCACCTTCTCGGGTTCGCGCAGCTCGGGGGCGGTACCGGCAACCACCTCCTCGTCGGCCTCGACGTGGACGACCGGCAGGATGCGGTCGAGCCACCGCGGCAGCCACCAGTTGCGGTCGCCCAGCAGCTCCAGCGTGGCGGGCACGAGCACGAGCCGGACGACCGTGGCATCGATCAGCACCGCCACGGCCAACCCGAACCCGAACATCTTCAGCGACCGATCGTCGCCGAGCACGAAGCTGAAGAAGACGCAGAACATGATCGCCGCGGCCGCGGTGATGACCCTGGCGGTCACGGCCAGCCCGTTGGCGACCGCGGTGCCGTTGTCGTGCGTGCGGTCGTACTCCTCCCGGATGCGCGACAGGAGGAACACCTCGTAGTCCATCGACAGGCCGAAGATCACGGCGAACAGGAACATCGGGATCCAGGCCTCGATGGGGCCCTCACGACCAACACCCAGCAGGCTGTCCCCCCAGCCCCACTGGAAGACCGCCACGAGGATCCCGTAGGCGGCGCCGACCGACAGCAGGTTCATGATCACCGCCTTGAGCGGCACCAGCAGGCTGCGGAATGCGAGCATCAACAGGGCGAACGACAGCACGAGCACGGCGGCGATGAACCAGGGCAGACGTTCGGAGATGTATCTCGAGAAGTCCACGACGGCCGCCGTCGCGCCACCGACCTTCACGTCGGCGGTCGTGCCCGCGACGGCATCGGGGATGACGTCGTCGCGTAGGCGGTTCACCAGATGTGCGGTCTCCTTGTCCTGGGGCGACGTGGTCGGCTGCACCTGGATGATGGCCGCATCGCCGGATTCGTTGGGGATCGGCGCCGTCGCGAAGACGACTCCCTCGGCCTGGTTGAGGTCCCGGGACAGGCCCTCGAGCGCCTGCAGGTCGGACTGACCGCCCGGCGTCTCGGCGGCGAGCAGCAACGGCCCGTTGGCCCCGGGGCCGAAGCCCTCGGACATCAGGTCGTAGGCCCGCCGGACGGTGAAGTCGGTCGGTTGGTTGCCGGCATCGCCGAAACCCAGCCGCATGCCGAAGAGTGGAATCGTCAGCAGGAGCAGGACGGCCGCGGAGGCAAGCAGGGCCGGCCAGGGCCGGCGCTGGATCACCCGGCTCCAGCGGTACCAGAACGACTGCCGACCGGCACGCTCGGCGCGCCGGCGGTGGGGCAGCCCGAGCCTGTCGATGTTGGTGCCGACGAACCCGAGGATGGCCGGCAGGAGCGTGAGCGACGCGAGCATCGTCATGAGCACGCCGATAGAGATGCCGACCGCCAAGCCCCGGATCATCTCCAGGCCGATGGTGAACAGGCCGAGGATGGCGATGATCACCGTGCAGCCCGCGAAGAGCACGGCCCGGCCGGCGGTGTCGAGGGCGCGCATCGTCGCGCACTCCGGCGTCAGCCCCTCGCTCAGGCCCTCGCGATAGCGGGTGACGATGAACAGGGCGTAGTCGATGCCGACACCGATGCCGATCATCGCCACGGCCTGGTTCGAGAAGCTCGGCATGCCGATGACGTTGACCGCCAGCCCGACGATGGCGATGCCGGTGACGATGCCGAAGATGGCGGTGACGAGCGGCAAGCCCGCAGCCAGCAGCGAACCGAAGGCGATGAGCAGGATGATCAGCGCGGCGACGAAGCCGATCACCTCGCTCGAGAACTCCGCCTGCTCGAAGGCGATGTCACCACCGAGCTCCACCTGGACGCCGGGTATGTCGGCGTTGGCGACCGCCTCCCGGGCCTCCGTCCCGATGTCGTACAGCTCGTCGCTGTCGCGGTCGGTGAGGTTGACCTCGGCGTAGGCGATCTTGCCGGCCTCAGGGCCGCGCGAGCTGATCTGGTGGGCGCCCTCGTCGCTGTAGGGGCTCACCACCTGGCTGGGGGCGGTGATCTCGGCGATCTGGTCGAACAGCGGCTCCATCTCGCGTTGGACCGTGGCGTCGGTGACGTCGTCGGCCTTGAAGACGATCTGGCCCGTGGCGCCCGCGCGGTCGTTGAAGCCGTGCCCCTCGAGGAGGTCGACCGCCTCCTGGCTCTCGGATCCCGGTAGGTCGAACTCATCCAGGAACTTGCCACCGACGGTCGAGTTGAGCGCGAACAGGCCGACCAGCAAGACGACCCAGCCACCCAGGACCCGCCACCGACGCCGGTAACAGAAGCGGGCGAGGCGCTGCAGCATGGGGCAACCTCCGTTGACAGAACACCGGGCGGACAGAACGGACGATCGTGCGGGTCGTCCGCTCTCTGTGTTGTCGCGGCGGAAGGTGATTTACCTTAACGACTGAGACTCTCAGCCGCAAGAGCTATTACTTTGGGGTCGACCCAGAGTTGCACACCGATGCCGAGCCGTCACGAGAGGAGGTTCACGTGAACGCCGCCGCACGCCGCGCCGAGCTGTTTGGCGCCCTCCTGGTCGCCGGACGGTCGTTCGGCAACTCGTCGTCGATGCTGCTCGCAGCCTGCGCCGACCGGTTGGGCCTGCACTCGACCGACTGGGGGTGCGTGCTGCTGCTCGACGAGGCTCAGCCCGAGCCGCTCACGGCGGGCCAGCTCGCCGAGCTCACGGGGCTGACGACGGGCGCCGTCACCGGCGTGCTCGATCGGTTGGAGAGCGCCGGCTTCGTCCGGCGGGAGCGCGACCCGGGCGATCGCCGGCGGGTGATCGTGCGCCTGGTGCCCGAAGCGATGGCGCGGACCCGGCCGATGTTCGGCGGCCTGATCGCCGACATGCGGGCCCTGCACGGCGACTACTCGGACGACGAGTTGGCGGTGTTCGTCGACATGCTCACCCGGTCGAGCGAGATCCTGCGCACACACGCCCGCCACATCCGTCGAGGCGAAGACTGACATGACACGACCCGTCGCCGAACGCATCCGCGAGGCGGTCCGGGACTGGATCGGCGGTCGACGGATCGTGCTGGCGGGGATGCCCGTCGCCGGGACCCCCGGTTGGATCAACCAGCTGCGCAGCCTGGGCGCTGGGCGTGTCCTAGTCGTGGGTACCACGCTCGGAACGGGCGACCTGCCCGACCCCGAACACGCCGAATGGATCGACCTGGACATCCGGGCGTCCCACCCGGTGTGCGAGTTCCGCAGGTTCGAACGCCTGGCCACCGATCCGCCCGCCGACCTGACTGATGCCCTCGACCGCTTCGACCCGCGCGGCGACGCGCTTTTGCTCACCGCCCCGTTCCAGGCCGTCAAGGCGATCGCCGGTCGGCCGGTGGTGGGCGGACGGCGGACGGAGTGGGTGGCCCTCGAGGACAAGACGACCAACGACGCGCTCTTCGACCGCGCCGGCGTCGATCGTCCGCCATCCGAGATCGTGGCCGCCGACGACCGCGCTGCCCTCGGCGCCGCCGCGGGGCGGCTGGACCGGGGACGAGGCACAGTCTGGTCGGGCGACGCCCGCGAGGGCTTCAACGGCGGCGGCGCCTTCGTGCACTGGGTGACCGACGGAGCCCAGGCCGACGACACCCAGCGCTGGTTCGCCAACCGTTGCCGGTCGGTGCGCGTGGCGCCGTTCCTGGAGGGAACACCCTGCAACATCCATGGCTTCGCCACCGACGACGGCGTGGCGGTGTTCCGACCAGTGGAGGCGATCACGCTGCGGTCGGCCGATCCGCCCACCCTGCACTACGGCGGAGCCGCCACCTTCTTTGATCCGCCTGAGGCCGACCGGGCGAAGATGCGGATCGTGGCGCGGCTGGTGGGCTCGCTGCTGCGGGACGAGGTGCAGTTCCTTGGTACCTACACGGTCGACGGGGTGCTCACCGACGACGGCTTCCGGCCGACCGAGCTCAATCCGCGCCTCGGCGCCGGCGTCACACCCCTGGTCGGGGGCGTGCCCGAGCTGCCGTTCCTGGCACTCCACTGGGCGGTCGCCGCCGGATGGCCGTGCCCCGTGCCAGCCGACGAGCTGGAGGCGACCATCGTGGCGGCCGCGGACGACCACCGAGCGGGGGGCGGATGGGTGACCGGGCGGGCACGCTGGCGCGAGACCCGCGAGCACCCGGTCGTCGTCTCGGACGACGGCTGCCAGGCCGCAACCGGCGCCGACGAGGCCAACGGCGTCGTCACCACCGGCCCGTCGAGTCAGGGCGGCTTCATCCGCTTCACCGCTGCGTCGGGCGCCACGCCGGTGGGGCCGCCTCTCGCGCCCCGGGCGGCGGCCGCCTACGCCTGGGCCGACCGAGAACTGGCCGCGGGCATCGGTGTGCGGATGCATCCCGCGCCGGCCCGGTCGGCGGCTCGAGCGCCCGTTGCCACCGGGCACGGCCCGCCGGAGCGCATGCAGACGGCCAGCGGGGCGGTGCTGCGCCGGGCGCGCCCGCGCGATGCCGAGGCGTTCGCCGAGGCGGTACGCGAGAGTCTCGACCACCTGCGTCACTGGATGCCGTGGGCGGTCCCGGTCGCCACCGAGACGTCCATGCAGCGCGACCGGTTGGTGATGGCGGATGCCAGCTGGGCCGACGGCAGCGACTACGAGTTCGCCATCCTTCCCGCCGATGAGCGGCGCATCATCGGGGGCTGCGGGCTCATGCGCCGAATCGGTCCGGGGGCCATCGAGATCGGGTACTGGGTCCACGTCGACCACACCCGGCGCGGCCATGCCACGGCCGCCGCCAGAGCGCTCACCCAAGCGGCCTGGACGCTTCCGGACGTCGAGCGGGTGGAGATCCACTGGGACGAGGCCAACGTCGCCAGCGCCGCGGTCCCGGCGCGGCTGGGCTACCGCCTCGACCGCATCGAGGACGACGAGCCCCGTGCACCCGCGGTGTCGGGCCGCAGCATGATCTGGATCGCCGAGGGCCCCGGTGGTGTCAGGACAGCTTCGGGCCCAGGTGGTCGAGCAGCGCGTCGATCGGCACCCGATCCTGCGCCATCGAGTCGCGGTCCCGCACGGTGACCGCTCGGTCTTCGAGCGTCTCGAAGTCGATGGTCACGCAATAAGGCGTGCCCAGCTCGTCCTGTCGCCGATAGCGGCGCCCGATGGCCTGGGTCTCGTCGTAGTCGCACATGAAATGCGGCTGGAGCAGGCCGAGCACCTCGTTCGCCGGCTCCTGCAGCTCCGGCTTCTTGGACAGGGGCAGCACCGCCACCTTGTACGGCGCGATGCGGTGGTGGAAGCGCAGCACGGTGCGGCTCTCCCCCTGACCCTGGCCCTCGCGGGCCACGTCCTCCTCGTCGTACGCCGCCATGAGGAACGCCATGGCGGTGCGGGTCGCGCCGGCCGCCGGCTCGATGACGTAGGGGACGTAGCGCTCGCCGAGCGCCTGGTCGAAGTAGTCGAGGCTCTCGCCCGACGCCCGGGCGTGCTGGGTCAGGTCGTAGTCGGTGCGGTTGGCGATGCCCTCCAACTCGTCCCAGCCCCAGGGGAACAGGAACTCCACATCGGACGTGGCCGCCGAGTAGTGCGACAGCTCATCCTTGTCATGGGGCCGCAACCGCAGCAGGTCCTTGGGGATGCCGAGGTCCACGTACCACTGCAGGCGCTCGTTGCACCAGTACTCGTACCACTGGCCGGCCTCGTCGGGCGGCACGAAGTACTCCATCTCCATCTGCTCGAACTCGCGGGTGCGGAACACGAAGTTGCCGGTCGTGATCTCGTTGCGGAACGACTTGCCGATCTGAGCGATACCGAAGGGCGGGCGCTTGCGCGACGTCTCCAGCACGTTCTTGAAGTTCACGAACATGCCCTGCGCGGTCTCGGGCCGCAGGTAGACCTCGGCACCGGTTCCTTCGACCGGGCCGGCATAGGTCTTGAACATGAGGTTGAACTGGCGGGCTTCGGTGAAGCTGCCCTTGGCGTGGCAGTTGGGGCACTCGTTGGGATCGTCGAGCTTGTCGAGGCGGAATCGCTCGCGGCAGTTGCGGCAGTCCACCAGGGGGTCGGTGAAGTTCTGGAGGTGGCCCGAGGCCTCCCAGATGGCGGGGGGCGAAAGGATGGCGGCGTCGAGCCCCACGACGTCGTGGCGTAGCTGCACCATCGAGCGCCACCACGCCTCCTTGACGTTGCGCAGCAGCAGCACGCCCACCGGCCCGTAGTCGTAGGTGGAGCGAAAGCCGCCGTAGATCTCGGCCGACGGGAACACGAAGCCGCGCCGCTTGCAGAGGTTGACGACCTTGTCGAACAAGGAGGGATCGGGGGCCGGGGACATGGCGCTCAAGTGTACGGACCGCCGCCGGGCACCCAGACCGCCATTGGGCGCCGCTGATCTCACGAGCACCAGCCGATGCGGTGGTAGACACGCGCTGGTGAGGGAGCGAAGCGAGCGAACGACAAGCACAGTGCTCTACTCGCCGCGAAGCGGCGATGAGGTCATTGGCGCATCCCGAAGGGTGCGCCAATGACCTCCTCCTATCCCTACCCGGCGACCGAGCCGTCGTACGCGCCGGGACTCCCGGCGGGTGACCCGACGGCCGTGATGGGCCGCCGGGTGGCCGCCTGGGTCGTCGACTCCGTCATCATCCTGGCGCCATCGGTGGCGCTGTTCACGAACGACCTCGAGTTCCTCGAGGAATCCGAGCTCGACCAGTCGGGGATGGACTTCTGCGAGGACTACATGGACCAGGAGGAGGGGGTCTGCGTCGATGTCGGCGATCGGGTGTACTTCAGCGACGGGGTCCCGGTGGCGCCGTGGGCCGTCGGCCTCGGCCTGAGCATCCTCATCTACGTCCTGATCCAGGGCCTCAGGGGCTGGACGCCCGGCAAGCTGCTCTTCGGGATCCGGACCGTTGCGGAGGACGGGCGAGCCCCAGGGATCGGCCGGGCGATCATCCGCTGGCTGCTGCTCATCGTCGACGACCTGTGCGCCGGCCTGGTCGGGTTCATCGTGGCGCTGACCAGCAAGGGTCATCGGCGCGTCGGCGACATGGCGGCCAAGACCTTCGTGGTCGGCAGTCAGTACATGGGACACCCCATCGTCGTCCCCGGGATGACGCCGGGCTACCCCGCCTATCCCGGATATCCCGGTGGTCCGGTGGCGCCTGGTGGGCCGGGCACCGGTTGGGGCGGGCCGCCAGGTCCACCGCCGAGCGAGCCGCCGCAGACATCGGCCCCGCCGCCGGCCTGGGGGCCGCCACCGACTTGGGGTGCGCCGCCGCCGGAGGGCACGCCGCAACAGGCGCCGGCCCCGGAGTCGACCCCACCCGGTGCCGCCGAGCCGATCGAGCCACGGGAACCGTCGCAGCTACGAGATCCGTTGGCCCAGGCCGCTCCCTCACTCGAACCGGCGCCAGTCGAGGAAGTCGAGCCCTCGGCCGAGGCCACGGCCAGGGATGCCCCGACCAGCGAGCAGCCCCAAGCCGAGGCGGCGACGGCCGAGGCGGCGACGGCCGAGACGGGCACCCCCGGCTACAACCCGCAATGGGATCCAGCGCGCGGCACGTACATCCTGTGGTCCGCCGAGCGGGGCTACTGGCTGGGGTGGGACGACGCCGCCAAGGAGTGGAAGGCGCTCTAACCCTCCCAGCCCGGGAACCTCCCGCGGCGGGAGTCAGGCGCGGTGGAACGCGGTGACCGAGCGCAGCCGCCGCTCCAGCTGGTGTTCCAGCGCGCGCGTCGCCAAGTGATCCACCTCCGCCACCACCGGCGGCCGGGTCTCGTTGAGGGCGGTCCCCAGGCGGCCGCCGAGGACCTGCTGGAGCACCTCGACCGCCTCGGGGCTGACGGCCGGTCCCTGCCTGTGGGCGCTGCAGCGCAGGCCGCCCTCCTCGATCGCCCACGACACCAGTGGCCCGGGCGAACCGCAGACGACACACGCCTCGACGTTGGGCCCGAACCCCTCGAGCGCCAGGACCTTGAGGAAGAACCCCGCCACCACCAGCGGCGCGTCCTGCTCCGCCAGGGCGCGCAGGGCGCCGACCAGCATGTCGTACAGCCGGGCGTTGGGTTGTCGCTCCAGCGCCAGCTGGTCGGCGGCCTCGAGCATCGACACCGCCCGGCCCAGCCGGTCCAGGTCGTCACGCACGGTTCGGAAGTGGTCGACGGTCTCGGCCTGGCTCACGATGTCGAGCTCGCGGCCCTCGTAGAGCAGCAGGTCGACGTGGCACGGCGGCTCGAGCCGGCCGCCGAACCGGCTCTTGGTCTTGCGTACCCCCTTGGCCACCGCCCGCACCTTGCCGTGCCCCCGGGTGAGCAGGACGACGATGCGGTCGGCCTCACCCAACTTGTGGGTTCGCAGCACGACCCCTCGGTCGTCGTAGAGAGGCACGACTATGGGGCGCGTACGCCCCCGAAGCGGCGGTCTCGGCTCTGGTACTCGCGGATGGCGTCGAACAGGTGCTCCCGCCGGAAGTCGGGCCACAGCACGTCGGTGAAGACCAGCTCGCTGTAGGCGAGCTCCCAGAGCATGAAGTTGGAGAGCCGGAACTCCCCGGACGTGCGCACCACCAGATCCGGGTCGGGCATGTCGGGGGCGTACAGGTGGTCACGTACCCGCTTCTCGGTGATCTTGTCGGCTGGCGTGCCGGACGCGACCAGCGCCCGCACGACGTCGAGGATCTCGGCCCGGCCGCCGTAGTTGAAGGCCATCGTGAGGGTCAGGCCGGTGTTGTGGCGGGTGAGCTCGACGGTCTCGTCCATGCGACGCAGGACGCGCCTGGGGACCCGCCAGTCGCGCCGCCCGATGAAGCGCACCCGCACGTTCTTGTCGTGCAACTCGTCCCGCCGCCGCACCAGGAGCGCCTCGTTGAAGCCCATCAGATAGCGGACCTCGTCGGGTGGCCGCCGCCAGTTCTCGGTCGAGAACGCCCAGGCGGTCAGCCACCGGACCCCGATGTCGCGGGCCCCCTCGACCGTGTCGAACAGCGCCTGCTCGCCGGCGGCGTGACCCTCGGTGCGGGGTAGGCCCCGACGCTGCGCCCAGCGGCCGTTCCCGTCCATCACGCAGGCGACATGTGCCGGGACGCGCCCGAGATCGATGTCGGCAACCATCGATCTCGCGCGGGTGCTGGAGCCGTCGGGGGGCACTCGCGCAAGCTACATCCTGCAACTCGGGGAACGACCGACCCCTTCCAGGGGGTACGGCAAGGGTGTGGAACGTCTTCGGCGCCTCCCTGTCGTACGGTCGATCCTGCCGGTGCACGAGCGGGTGGGCGCCGTCGGCGGGGGTCCGCTGTCGTCGTCGATCGCGCTCGCCGCATTCCTGTCGCTGTTCCCGCTGCTGCTGGTGGGCGTCGCCGTCCTCGGCTACTTCGCAGCCGGGGAAACGGACTTCGCGGCCGAGGTGGTCGACCAGCTGGGGCTCGAGGGAAGGGCGGCCGATCAGGTCGTCGACGTCATCGACACCGCCGAGGGCAGCCGGCGGACGGCCTCGGTGGTCGGGCTGGTCGGGCTCGCGTGGGCCGGCCTCGGGGTGGCCGGGGCGCTCGAGAACGCCCTCAACGCCACCTGGCAGGTGACCGGCCGGGGCCTCACCTCCCGCCTGGTGGCGGCGGCTTGGCTGCTGGGCGCCGGGCTGCTGTTCCTCGGCTCCCTGTCGCTCGGGCCGCTGCTCAACGAGCTGCCGGGACCGGCGGCGGCGCCCACGATCGTGGCCGGCTTCCTCCTCGACGTCCTGCTGTTCGTGTGGATGTTCGTGGTGCTCACCAACGTGAGCGTCCCGTGGAGAACCCACCTCCCCGGGGCACTGCTGGGCGGCGTCGGCCTCGAGGTGCTGAAGGTGATCGGATCGGTGTTCGTGCCGCGGGCCGTGGCCTCGGCGTCGGCGCTGTACGGGTCGCTGGGCGTGGTGTTCGCCATCCTGGCGTGGTTTGCCCTGACGGCGAGGCTGGTCGTCTACGCGGCCGCGCTCAACGTCGTGCGCTACGAGCGCGACCACGGCACGGTCACCGTTGACATCGAGGTCCCGCACATCAGCGGACAGGTGCCGCTCGAGACCAACCGCGGTGGCGCCGTGTCCGAGTCGGCGTCGGACGATCGCCGCTGACTGTCCGGCCCGAAGACCGACACTGTCCGGCCCGACCCCCACCCGCCACCCCGTGATGGCGTCGGTCTAACGACCGACACTGTCACACCTGGTGCATAGCCTGGCCACGTGCCCCTCGACGTCGTGGCCACCGCATATGGGCGCCCCGCCCTCCTGGCGTTGCGACGCGCAGTGGCGGCAGCCAAGGGGGGCGATCCCCTGGCCCCCGTCACGGTGATCGTGCCCGCCAACCACGTCGGTGTGACCGCCCGGCGGGCGCTGGCCAGCGGTTCGTTGGGTCCGGTGAGCGACGGGGGTGCGGGCGTGGCGGCGGTGACGTTCCTCACCGCTTACCGGCTGGCCGAGCTGCTCGGGGCGGCCCGGCTGGCAGCCGAGCAACGCCGCCCGGTATCGACCCCGGTGCTTGCTGCCGCCCTGCGCAAGGTGCTGCGTCGCGACCCGGGGCTGTTCGCGCCGGTGGCCGAGCACCCGGCCACCGAGGCCGCGCTGGTGGCCGCCTTCGGCGAACTGTCCGACGTCTCGGCCGGTGGTCTCGAGGCGTTGGCGGCGGCTGGACGCCGGGCCTCCGACGTGGTGCGCCTGTGCCGGCAGGCGCGGGCAGTCCTGCGTCAGGGCTGGTACGACGAGGCCGACCTGACCGAAGCGGCCGTCGACGCGGTGCGAGGCGAGTCCGCCCGGGTGCGCCGCGAGCTCGGGCACGTCGTCATCTACCTCCCTCAGGATCTGCTCCAAAGGCAGGCCCGTCTCGTTGCCACGGTGGCCGAGGCATGCCCCGCCACTGTGGTCGTCGGCGTCACCGGCGCGGAGGGAGCCGACGCCGGAGTGCGACGCTCGCTCGCCCGCCTCGATGTCGAGATGCCGGCGACTGATCTGGCGGCGGCCCCTGGGCACAACGGCACCACCCGCGTGCTCACCGCCTCCGATGCCGACGACGAGGTGCGGGCCGCAGTCCGAGCGGTGGTCGACGCCACCCGCGGCGGCACGCCTCTCGAACGCATCGCCATCCTCTTCGGGACACGCGAGCCCTACGGGCGCCTGGTTCACGAACACCTCGACGCGGCCGGTATCTCCCGCAACGGCGCCGCCGTGCGTCCTGTCGCGGGAAGCTTGGTGGGTCGCTCGCTCCTCGACCTGCTCGCCCTTCCCGACCACGACTTCCGGCGCGCCGATGTTGTGGGTCTGCTCAGCCGCAGCGCCGGGGGGCAAGGTCCGGCGGGGAAGGTGCCGGCTGCGGAGTGGCAGCGAGTGTCGCGGCGGGCAGGCGTGGTGGCAGGACGCGACCAGTGGAGCCAGCGGCTCGAGCGGCTGGCCGCCGAGCTCGACCGCCGGGCGGGCGACATCGAGGTCGCCGGCACCGATCCGTTCGACGAGACGGGCGCCGAGAGGCGCCGCGAGGCCTTCGAGCGAATGTGTCGCCGGGCGCAGCGGGTGCGCGACCTGGCGACAATCGTCGTCGGGCTGATCGATGACATCACCGACGCAGGGGCCGGGCCCAAACCCTGGAGCACTCGGGTGCGGTGGCTGCGCCGGCTCGGCAGCCGCCTGATCGGCGGCGACCTGCGAGGCGTCGGTGTCGATTGGCCGCCCGACGAGCAGCGGGCAGCCGATCGGGTCGAGGCCGCGCTCGAGCGACTGGCCTCCCTCGACGGCATCGACGATCCCCCGTCCCTCGAGGTGTTCCGCCGCACGCTGGAGCTCGAGCTCGACGCCGACCTCGGCCGCGTCGGACGGTTCGGCGAGGGTGTGTTGGTCGGGCCGCTGTCGTTCGCCGTGGGTCTCGATCTCGACCTGATCATCGTCCTCGGGATGGCCGAGGGCACGCTGCCGGCGGCCGTCCACGATGACTCGCTGCTTCCCGATGGTGAGCGGCGCCTCGCCGGGGGTGAGCTGCCCCTGCGACGCGACCGGGTGGGGCGCGAGCAGCGGCGCTTCCTGACGGCACTGGCCGCGGCCGACCGCCACCTGCTGTGCGCACCGCGCGGTGACCTGCGGTCGAGCAGCGAACGGGTCCCGTCGCGGTGGCTGGTCGATCTGCCGGCGTGGTCACCCGCACGAGGCGGCGGGACCGAGCACGTGCCGTCGTTCGCCCATGCCGTGACCCACACCGAGTTTCCGGCCACCGAGCAGGAGTACCGGTTGCGGGCGGGGGCGGGCCACGATCCCCTCGTCGAAGCCGGCAGCCGCGTGGTGCGGGCGCGCCGCAGCCGCGACTTCACCCGGTTCGACGGCAACCTCGCCGGCGTCGTGGTCCCGTCACCGCTCGACGAGGTGGTGTCCTCCACACGGCTCGAGTCGTGGGCCGAGTGCCCGTACGCCTACTTCGTCAACCACCTGCTGCAGGTCGAACCGGTCGAGGACCCGGCGCGGCAGCTCACGATCTCGGCGTGGGACCGGGGGTCGCTGGTCCACCAGATCCTCCAGTCGTTCATCGACGATGTGCTCGCCCGCCCGGCCGAGGAGCGACCCACTCCCGAGCAGCCGTGGTCGCCGAGCGACCACGCCCGCATGCGCCAGCTCGCCGAGCGGGTGTGCGACGACTACGAGGCGCGGGGCCTCACCGGTCGACCGGTCTTCTGGCGACGAGAGCGGGCGCAGATACTTGCGCTGGCCGATCGCTTCCTGATCGACGACGACACCCACCGGCGCCGCGATGGCAGCCGTCCCGTCGCCGCTGAGCTGCGTTTCGGCTATGGCGACGACGCCGTCGGCCCCGGGCCTGTCGTGCTGCCGCTCGCCGATGGCAGGAACCTCCTCTTCCGCGGCGCCGCCGACCGCGTCGACGTCAGCGACGACGGCACCGTCCACGTCGTCGACTACAAGACCGGCAAGGCCGACGACTTTCGCCGGCTCGGCCCCGACAACCCCGACGAGCGTGGCACCAAGCTCCAGCTTCCGGTCTATGGCCTGGCCGCACGCCAGTTCGTCGGCCGACCCGATGCGCCCGTGCAGGCGCACTACTGGTTCATCTCCGACCGCGAGGGCTTCCGGCGCATCGGCTACGCGGTCGACGATCAGGTGTTGGCCCGGGTGGGCACCACGCTGGCGACCATCGTCGACGGCATCGAGCGGGGGGCGTTTCCGGCCCGGCCCGACGCCTCGGGCACGCCCTGGGTGACCTGTCCCTACTGCGACCCCGACGGGCTCGGCGCGGCCGACCTGCGGCGCGACTGGGAGCGCAAGCGCAACCATCCGGCCATCGCCGCCTACGCCGAGATGGCGGAACCGTGAACGCCGCCGTTCCTCCGGTCGCGCTAGCCGGCCACCCCTTGGCGGCCGACCTGACGCAGCCCGACGCCGCAGCGCGCGACCGCATCGCGGCGGCGCTGGACGAGACGCTGTTCGTGGAGGCGGGCGCCGGCTCGGGCAAGACCCAGGAGCTGGTGGGGCGCATCGTCAACCTCGTCACGACGGGCACCGCCGGCATCGAGGCGATCGCCGCCATCACGTTCACCGAAAAGGCGGCCAGCGAGCTGCGCGACCGCGTGCGACGCCAGCTCGAAGGCGAGCTCGAGCGGGCCCGGAGCGCCGCCGATCCCGCGGTGGCCGACCGCTGCGCCCAAGCCCTTGACGACCTCGACGGCGCCGCCATCGGCACTCTGCACAGCTTCGCCCAGCGGCTGCTGGTCGAGCATCCCATCGAGGCCGGGCTTCCGCCGCGGATCGAGGTGCTCGACGAGGTGGCGTCGACCGTGGCCTTCGACGATCGCTGGGCCGGTTTCGTCGACGAGCTGTTGGCCAACGAGGCGATCGAGCGCCCGCTGTTGCTCGCCACGGCGGCGGGGGTGCGGCTCACCGCGCTCCGCGTCGTCGCCCTCGCCTTCAACGACAACTGGGACCTTGCCGAATCCCAGGCGCCATCCGAACCCATCGACCCTTCGGAGTGGACGCCGCGGCTCGACGCCTTGCTGGGCGAGCTGGCCGGGGCATGCGACGAGCGGCACGAGGCCGACGATGACGACACGCTCCACCAGCGCCTCTGCCAGTTGGAGGAATGGGCGGGCCGGGTGCGGACCGCGAGCGACGAGTACACCAAGTTGGCTCTGCTTTCGAGCGACAGCAGGCCCAATGCTGGGGGGCGCGGCGCCAAGGCCCGCTGGCCCGACGACTACGACCTCGGCGGTCTGCGCGCCCGGATCGACGACGTGTGCACCCGCAGCGAGGAGCTGCGCACCGAGGTGGCGCTGGCCGCCGTCACGCGGCTGGCGGTCGAGCTACGCCGGTTCACGCTCGATGCCGCAGCCGAGCGCCGACAGGCGGGGCAACTCGAGTTCCACGACCTGCTGGTGCTGGCGCGCCAGATGCTGCGTGGCCCGCACGGCCGCGTGGTGCGCGCTGCGCTGCACCGGCGCTACCGCCACCTGCTGATCGACGAGTTCCAGGACACCGACCCCATCCAGATCGAGCTGGCGGTGCTCATCGCCGGGCTCCATCCCGGGTCGGGTGACCTGCCTTGGGACCAGGTTGAGGTCCGTCCCGGCCACCTGTTCTTCGTCGGCGATCCCAAGCAGTCCATCTACCGGTTCCGCCGCGCCGACATCTCCCTGTTCCTGCGGGCAGCCGATCGCTTCGGTCGCGGCGGCGGGCAGCTGGCGCTCACCACCAACTACCGCTCGACGCGATCGGTCATCAGCGCCGTCAACCTCGTCTTCGGGCGGCTCATCCGGCCACAGTGGCACGGTGGTGTGCGCTCGCAACCCGGATACGACGCCCTGGTCGCGGTGCGCGACGACGCGCCGGTTGGCCCGGCGGTCAGCGTCCTCGGTCGCAAGCAGCACGGCGAGGAGCCACCCCAAAACCCGCCGACCGGTGATTCGCCCGGCCCCGTCGCCCCGGGCCAGAAGACGATTCGGCTCTCGGCCGAAGACGTACGCCGCCGCGAGTCGGCCGAGGTCGCGACCGCCATCCGTCGCGCGCTCGACGAGGGCTGGCTCGTCGACCACTCGGCCGACGTCGGCCAGCACGGCTGGCGGCCGGCTCGGGCCGGAGACGTCGCCATCCTCGTGCCCACGCGGCTGTCCCTCCCCGCGCTGGAGGACGCGCTCACAGACGCCGGCATCCCGTACCGGGCCGAGTCGGCCTCGCTGGTGTACGCCAGCCGGCTGGTCCGCGACCTGCTGCTCACGCTGCGTGCCGTCGACGATCCAAGCGACGAGCTGAGCGTCGTCGCGGCGCTGCGATCGCCGATGTTCGGCTGCGGCGACGACGACCTCTTCCGCTTCCGGCACCATCACGGCGGTCGGTTCGATCCCACGGCCATGCCCCCGGATGGGATGCCCGCCGACGATCCCGTGGCCCGCGGGCTGGCCTACCTACGCCGGATGCACGACATCCGGGCATGGCGGTCACCGAGCGAGCTGGCCGACCAGGTGGTGCGCGACCGGCGACTGCTCGAGCTCGGGCCCGCCGAGGGTCGACCACGCGACCTCTGGCGGCGAGTGCGGTTCGTGCTCGACCAGGCTCGGGCCTGGACCGATGCCACCAATGGCTCGCTGCGCCAGTACCTCGAGTGGGTGCGCCAGCAGACCGCCGAGGGCAGCCGCGTCGCCGAAGCGGTGCTGCCGGAGACCGACGACGACGCGGTGCGCATCATGACGGTGCACGCGGCCAAGGGCCTGCAGTTTCCGATCACCATCGTCGCCGGCCTTTCGACCCGGCCCCAGCGGCGCAGCGCCGGAGCCGAGGTGGCGTGGCCACCCGATGGGCCGGCGATCATCCGGGTCGGCAACAAGGTGCGCTCGGACGCGTTCGAGGCATGGCTGCCGATCGACGAGCAGATGTCGCACGACGAACGCATCCGCCTGCTCTACGTGGCCTGCACGCGGGCGCGTGATCACCTCGTCGTCTCCCTGCACCGTGCCGTGCGCGGCACCGTGCCCGACGATCCCGCGCGCCTCACCAGCGCCGAGCTGCTCACGGCGGCGTTGGGCGATCTGCTCGACGATCTCCCCGACGCTGCGCCCCCGCCCGACACCCTCCTCGGGGTGGGCGCTGAAGTCTCCGACGTCCCGGCCGACGGGCCGGCCACGACCGGCTCCGCGACGACCACCGCTCCGCCCCCTACCGCTCCGCTGCCGTCCTTCGACGACTGGCGTCGCGTCCGCGACGCCGCCGTCGCCGCCAGCGGCCGCCCGCGCACGCTGGCCGCCACGGCCCTCACCGAGGATGGCCGCCCTGATGCGCTCGACGATCCTGGCTTGCGCAAGCGGCCCCGCGACCTCGACCTGCCGCCATGGCAGAAGGGCCGCTACGGCACCGCGATCGGGCGAGCCGTGCACGGCGTGCTGCAGACGATCGACCTCGCCAGCGGAGGCGGCATCGCCGAGGCGGTGGCCGCCCAGGCCGCTGCCGAGGGCGTGAGCGGCCACGAACCACACGTCCGCCGGCTGGTCGAAGCGGCACTGCGGTCGGCGTCGGTGGTCGCCGCCGCGGCCGCACCGCACTGGCGAGAGGTTTATGTCGGCGTACCGGTCGGCGACAACCGCACACTCGAGGGTTACGTCGACCTGCTGTACCGGCGCCCCGGCGGCCTGGTGGTGGTCGACTACAAGACCGGACCGCAGAGCATCGATGTCGACCTCGATCCCTTGGTCCAGCGCTACCGCATGCAGGGCGCGTCCTATGCCCTCGCCCTCGCCGACGCCACCCGTGAGCCGGTGCTCGACATGGTCTTCGTGTTCCTGACCCCAGATGGCGCGGTCGAGCGCTCAATCCCCGACCTCGCCGACGCCGTGGCCGAGGCCCGCAGCTTTGCGCTGGCCGCCGATCCCCGGCTCGTGGCGACATGACCGACCTTCTCGACAGTGGCCAGGCTCGGCCCGATACCACGCTACGGTCGCCGGCGATGCCGCAACCCGAGGTCGACCAGGCGCCGACTGGCCAGTTGCCGGCGACCGACAGCGGGAACCGCAGCGCAGCTGCGCTCGAGCGGGTGGTGGCAGCACTGCCCGGTGGCGGCGAAGCGCGGCCGGGTCAGGTCGAGATGGCCGAGGCGGTCGCCACGGCGGTGACCGAAGGGCGCCATCTGGTCGTGCGCGCCGGCACCGGCACCGGCAAGACGCTGGGCTACCTGGTCCCGGCCATCCTCTCGGGCCGCCGGGTCGTCGTCGCCACCGCCACCCGGGCGCTGCAAGACCAACTCGCCACCAAGGACCTGCCCTTCCTCGACGAGCACCTGGATGATCCCTTCGACTGGGCGGTCCTCAAGGGTCGCTCCAACTACCTCTGCGCTCAACGCCTCGCAGAGCTGGCCCCCGGCTCGACCGACGCCGATCTCCCCGCCGGCGGGGAACAGCTGGGGCTCGACCACATCGACGGGTTCGCCGAGCGGGCAGACCCCGTCGAGCTGGCGCGCCTGTCCGACTGGGCCCGTACGACCTCCACCGGCGACCGGGCCGACCTCGACCACGAGCCCTCCGAGGCGGCATGGGCTGCGGTGAGCACCACCGCGCGCGACTGCCCCGGCGCCCACCGCTGCCCTCGCGGCGACGACTGCTTCGCCGAGGCCGCTCGGGCTCGCGCCGCCGCGGCCGACGTTGTGGTCGTCAACCAGCACCTCTACGGGATCGACCTGGCCAGCGACGGCGGCGTCCTGCCCGACCATGACGTCGCCATCATCGACGAGGCCCACCAGATCGACGACATCATCTCGGCCACCGCCGGGGTCGAGCTGGCCGCCGGGCGGTTCGCCCACCTCGCCCGGGCACTGCGCGGCATCCTCGCCGACGCCGGCGACACCATCGCCCGGGTCAACGACGCCGGCAGCCTGCTCACCGACGCCCTGGTGGGACACCGCGACCGGCGTCTCGTAACCCCGCTCCCCACAGACCTGGCCGACGCTCTGGTGCGGCTGCGCAACCGCGTCGAGGAGGCACTGGCGGCGCTGCGGTCGATCCCCGACGATGCCACCGACGACGCCACGGCCCGGGCGGTGCGGGCGCGCCAGGCGGCGACGTCCCTCCTCGACGACATCGACGCCGTGGCGCAACCGGCTGAGGGCCACGTGCTGTTCGTGTCCGGGCCCGAGCGGGCGCCAATGCTGCGTCTGGCGCCATTGGACGTCGCGCCGCTGTTGCAGCGTCAGCTCTGGTCGCGGCGGCCGGCGGTGCTGACGAGCGCCACCATCGCCCCCGGGTTTGGCGCCCGGCTCGGGTTGTCGGCGGGGTCCGAGGGGCCGCTCGACGTGGGCAGCCCGTTCGACTACCAGGCCAACGGCCTCATCTACTGCGCGGCGCGGCTGCCCCGGCCCACCGATCCGCGCTGGGGCGACGCCGCAGTCGACGAGCTGGCCGCGCTCGTCGAGGCCGCCGGCGGCCGCACGTTGGCGTTGTTCACCAGCTATCGGGCCATGGACCACGCCGTCGAGGCGCTGCGCGAGCGCCTCTCCTACCCGCTGCTCGCCCAGGGCGACCTGCCCAAGCCGGCGCTGGTCGACCGGTTCGCCGGCGATCCCGAGACGTGCCTGTTCGCCACGATGAGCTTCTGGCAGGGCATCGACGTGCCGGGGCCGTCCCTGTCGCTGGTCAGCATCGACCGCCTGCCGTTCCCACGGCCCGACGACCCGCTCCTGCAGGCTCGGCGGGAGCACGTCGGCGCAGGTGCGTTCGACGCCATCGACGTACCGCGGGCCGCCACGCTGTTGGCACAGGGCGCCGGCCGCCTCATCCGCACGGCCACCGATCGAGGGGCCGTCGCCGTGCTCGACCCCCGCCTGGCGACGGCGCGGTACGGGCCCAAGATCGTCGCCACCCTCCCAAGGATGCGCCGCACGAAGGACCGCGCCGAGATCGAGAGTTTCCTCCGGGACCTTCGAGGCGCCTAGAACCCCAATCGGTCCAGAGCGGCCGGCCGGCGCTGCCAATCCTTGTCGACCTTGACATGCAGCTCGAGGTAGGCGCCGTCGGGAAGCTGCGAGCGCACCGCGGTGCCGACCTGCTTGAGGACCTCGCCCCGATGGCCGATGACGATGCCCTTCTGCGAGTCGCGCTCCACGAGGATCTCGCAGCGAATGAGTGGCCAGTCCCACTCGGTCACGCGGGTGGCGATCGAATGGGGCAGCTCTTCCCGCGCCACCGCCAGCAATTGCTCGCGCACCAGCTCGGCCACCCAGAACGCCTCGGGCACGTCGGTGACCATGTCCTCCGGGAAGTACCGCGGTCCGGCCGGCAGTCGCTCGACGACGTGGTCGACCAGTTCGTCCACCCCGGCCCCCGTGCGGGCCGACAGCGGGAAGTATTCTGCGAGGTCGAGCTCGGCGGCGGCGCGCAGCTGCT
This sequence comes from Acidimicrobiales bacterium, assembly GCA_035697145.1. GTDB lineage: Bacteria > Actinomycetota > Acidimicrobiia > Acidimicrobiales > VFJN01 > DASQUK01. The sequence goes on along the minus strand of DASSDL010000224.1, from coordinate 47,911 downwards.
CGAGCACAGCGGCCGGGCGGGCGATGTCGACCTTGTTGACGACGACCACCGCGTCGGCGGGCACGCGCTCCGCCACCCAGCGGTCGCCGCGCCCCAGTGGCTGCGTGGCGTCGAGCACCAGCACCACCACGTCGACGTCCCCAATGGCCGACTCGGCGGCCACGTTGAGCCGCTCACCCAGCGCGGTACGGGGCTTGTGGATGCCGGGCGTGTCGACGAACACGGCCTGGGCGCCCGGCCGGTTGAGGACCCCCTGGATCCGATGCCGCGTGGTCTGGGGCTTGTCGGAGACGATTGCGACCTTGTGCCCGAGGATGCGGTTGAGCAGCGTCGACTTCCCCACGTTGGGCCTGCCGACCAGGCTCACGAAACCCGACCGGAAGTCGGTGCCGGTACCGGGCTCCCGGGGATCGTTCACGACGGAAACCTACCGTCGCCTCGTTCGTGGACCGCCCGTAGACGGTTCACCGAAACCGTTCGATCCGCACCCGCACCGACACGTCTATGTCATCGAGCCCGGCGACACCGCCGAGTGGTGGCGGCACGAACCGGGGCGGGTCGGCCACCGCCGAGCCGGCCACCACGTCCGGCATCCCGTCGGCGTCGTCGTCCACCAGGCGCAGCCGGATCGTCGTGCGTTGACCCATCGGTCCCAACGACCGCTCGGCGTCGTCCGCCAACCGCTCCAGCTGGACCTGGGTGCTCCGTCCGTTGGCGGCGCGCGACGCGGCGTCGTTCAGCGCCCCCCGCACCGTGGACGTGGCGTACAGGCCGTAGAGCACCTGCACCGCCAGCAACAGGAACAGGAGGAACACCACGAACCCGGCGGCGGTGGGTACCAACCCCACGCCGCGGTCATCCCTCACCCCCCGATCTGCTCGATCTGGTCGTTGGTCTTCTGCTCGGTGGTGTCCCACATCGACTTGAACCCGACCCACATCAGCGCCCCGAGGAACGCCATGATCAGCACGGCGATCGCTGCCGAGATGACCCCTTCGCCGCGATCGTCTCGACCGAACCTCGTGCCCTGGGCACTTGACAATGACATGACTGACTCCTTCACGAGTTGGCGAACAGGCTGAGGGCGTCGATGAACGGCACCGCCAGGAAGATGACACCTGGTACCAGCGCGGCGACGGTTACCGGGATCCAGACCTGCTGACCGCGGCGCTCGATGGTCTCGATCAGCTCTCGATGGACGTCGCGGCGGATCGCCCGGGCCTCCTCGCCGATCAACCGCCCCAGGTCGCCTGACTGGCGGTTGAGCGCCAGGACCCCGACCAGCCGGTGGAGGGCGTCGACGTCGGCCACCGTCGCCCATTCCCGCAACGCCTCGGTCTCCGACAGCCCTTGGCGGATGCGGCCGACCACCCTTTGTAGGTCCCGGCCGCACGCGCCCTTGCCGCGGGCGGCCAGCCGGCTGAGCCCGGCACCCAACGAATAGCCGGCCGACAGCAGCATGCCGAGCTGCTCGGCCACGACCGGAAGCTCCAGGACGATGCGGCGCTGCCACGCCTGCGATTCCAAGGCCAGGCGCTGCTCGACCACCAGCAAGCCGATCAACGGCCCGGTCACGATCAGGAGCAGTGCCACCGGTCCCGACTGCTGGGTGGCCACGGCGACGACGGTTCCGGCCACCAGGCCGACCGCGGCCCATGCCAGCTGGCGGACCCGGAAGGCGGTGACGTCGAGCGTCGATCCGATCCGCTCGAGCCGCAGCGCCAGCGACTCGGTCACGCCCACCGCCCGTGCCACCCGCTCCCCCACGGCTCGGGCCACGGGCCCGATCACCTGCCCGAAGGTGTCCGCCGACAGCAGGACGCTGGTACTCCGCGCCGTCGACCCACCGGGAACATAGGGCGCCAAGCGGTCCACCAGCGGCCGCCGCCGGAACCACCGGATCCGGCTCAGCAGCAGCGTCGTGCCGGCGAACAGCGCCAGCGCCCCCGTCGCCAACAGCTGAGTCTGGTTCACCTCACCTCCTCGACCACGCCTACTCGAAGAAGACCCGCTGCTCTTCGGGCAGCCTGAGCAGCCGCCCCGCCCACACCCAGCACGCCACCACCGAGGTGATCCCGATGACGACCATCGTCTGGCCCCACGGTGTGGCGTAGGCCGCCCGCCCGTTGCCAACCGACATGCCCACCAGCGCCATGCCCAACGGGACGAGGAGCACGAACCGTCGTGCGAAGCGCACGCCGGCCTGCTTCGAACGCGCGTCCTTGCGGCCCTGGACGTCGATCACGCGGTCCTCGATCAGCGCCTCCAGCCGCCGGTCGAGGTCGCTGCCGCCCACCTCGTGCGCCACCAGCAGGGTCTCGCAGGCGGCGTCCGCGGTGGGATCCGCCAGCCCGTCCTTCAGAACCGCCACCGTGCGCTCGAAGTCCGTCGAGAGCACCCATTCCCGCTGCGCCGCTGCGAACGCCGGACGGAGGCTGGCGGGCGCCCGTTCACCCGCCTCGAACAGGGCCTGGGGCACCGACCGGCCCAGGCCCGAGGTGCGGATGCGGATCTCCTCGATCAGTCGCGGCCAGGCCTCCTGGGCGGCGGCCCGCAGCTGCTGGCGGCGCACCCGGTAGGACGCGAACGGAGCGGCCCCGACGCACAGGGCCAGGACCAACGCCGGAAGGGCCGCGCCGAACAGGGCCAGTCCGCCGAGGGCCCCCAACGCCATCAGCGCCGCGGTGACAAGCACGAACTGCCGCACGCTGACGTCACCCACGCCCGCCTGCGCGAGCCAGTCCGACGCGCCGCGCCGACTCGGGGCCGGCCGCGCCACCGGCGGACCCGGGCGCAGTCCCCGCCAGCCGAGCACCAGCGCCGTGTACAGGTAGTAGGTCCCGACGGCAGCACAGAGCGCCACCACGAGCCCGGTCATCGCTTCCCGCTCTTGCTGCTTCGCAGCGGGCCGCTCGGGCTCCGACGCGTCGACTCCCGCTCTTGCCGCCTACGGCGGCGGGCCGCTCGGGCCCTCGGCTCGCTCTCACCGTGCTTCCCCGTCACCCTCGACGGACGCTCGCTCATACGATCGCCCCCCGAACCTCGAGGCGCTCGACACCGGCGCCGGAACGATCGTCCAGCAGCCGCCGGACATCATGACCGGCGTCAGCCAACGCTCGAGCGGCCCGGACGGGCAGGTTGCCGGTCCACGCCAGCGCCTGGTCGGGCCCGGGCCGCCGGAACACCTCGGTGACCGTGAACTGCGTGGCGTCGAGCCCGCCCTGCAGGTCCTCGACCATGACGAGCTCGGTCACCCGCGGCCCGCCGGCCGTGCGGGTGCAGTGCACGACCACGTCGATGCTCTCGCTCACCAGCGTGTTGAGCGCCGCCAGCGGCAGCCCGCCTGGCGCGTCGGCGAGCTGGCACACGAACCGCAACCGGGTCAGCGCCTGGCGCGCCGACCCGGCGTGGATCGTCGTGAACCCGGTGACCCCCGACGACAGCGTCAGGAGCAGGGGCAGCGCCTCGCGGTCCCGCACCTCGCCAACGATGGCCACGTCGGGTGCCATGCGCAGGAATCCCGCCACCAACCGCCGCAGGTCGACCGGCTCGCGGTCCGAGCGGGCCGCGCGGGTCTGCATGTGGGCGACGTTGGGCAGCGGAATGTCGGCCTCGAACACCTCCTCGGCCACCACCACCCGCAGCGCCGGGTCGAGCTCGGCCGCGGTGCACGACAGCAGCGTCGTCTTGCCGGCGCCGGGATGGCCGGCGAACACGATCGAGAGCCGCGCCTGCACACAGGCCCGTAGGAACGCCGCCACCCGTGCCGTGAGCATGCCCCGCCCGACCAGCTCGTCGAGCGAGGCGAACGGGATGCCCGTGAACTTCCGGATGTTCACGAGCACATGCCCGCCGCGCGCGACGTCCCCGTGGACGATGTGGACCCGCGCGCCGTCGTCGAGCTGCGCGTCCTGGAGGCCGTCGGCCGGATCGAGCTTGCGGTGGGCGCTGGACGCGTCGTCGAGCAGCTTGGTCAGCGTCCGCAGCACGTGGTCGTCGTCGTGGAAGACCTCGTCGTGGTACCCCGACTGGCCACGATGGCGGCGCACGAACACCGTCTGGGGATCGTTCACCATGATCTCCCACACGTCGTCGTCGTCGAGCAGCGGGGTGAGTGGGCCGTAGCGCGCCAGGTTGCGGAAGGCGCGCTCGACGACCTGATCGGGATCGGCGAGTGCAAACGGCCGCCGCCCGCGTCGGTGGTCGTCGCCCCAGCGCGCCACCTCCTCCGCGATGAGCGCCCTGAGCTTGGCTTCTCCCCCCGGGGACGACATCTCCAGCGATACGTCCTTGGCCCGCTCCTGGACGAGGCGCTCGATCTCGACCAGCGGTGACGGCGTGGCGCCGGCGAGGCGTTCGGGCCGCCACGTGGACGGGGTCACGACCCAGCCTTCTCGTCGGGCTCGCCATCGTCGGCGGCCCAGCTACCCAGGGATCCGGGCGCCACCACCACGGGTTCGGGCGGCCGGGGCGGCGCCGGTAGCTCGGGCGTTCGGTCGAGCAACGCCCGGACCGCTCCTGTGACCGGGCGGACGATCTGTGGCGGCAGGGGTGCGCCGTCCCTGACCAGGTCGTCGAGCCGGCGTCGCTCGGGGACGAAGATCGGGGTCGAGGCCAGGGTGACGCCGGGACACGCGGCCGCCAGCAACGTGCCCGCGAGCGTGGCCGCGAGCTCGGCTCTCTGCCGCGGGCCGCGGGGCGCCCGGTTGACGACGGGCACGATCCGGGCGCCGGCGACGCCGAATTCGACGAGGTCGCGCACGACCCGCAGCTGCGCATGGACGGCCGCCATTCCCGGGTGGCCAACCACCAGGACTACCTCGGCGTTCCGGAGGGCCGTACGGGCCAGCAGGTTCCGGTCCTCTACGTCGAGCGATCCGCACTCTGCCTCGCCCTCGACGTCAGGGTCGACGTCGCTCACCACGACCCGGTAGGCGCGCCGCACACCGTCGAGGGCGACCGCCACGGCCCGGGGCCGCAGTGCCGTCCAGTCCCGGTGGCGTCGCAGCCCCAGCAGCAGGTCGTAGCCGCGGGTCGGCACCGAGAAGCAGAGCCTCCGCACCTCGGCGGAGTCGAGCGCCGTGCCCCGGCAAGCATCGGCCAGCTCCGCGACGCCGGGCAAGACGTCGCCGGCGTCGTGCAGCAGTGCCTGTTGCGCGTGGAGCGCCAGGTCGGCGAGAAGCACCAAGCCGGCATCCCGAGGATCGGCCGCCAACCCCGCGGCAATGGCCATCGCCAGCGTCGAGCGACCAACGCCACCCGAGCCGGTCACGGCCACCGACCGACCCCGCCAGCGTGCGGGCGCCGGGTCCACCGGGTCGGGAAGGTCCGCCGAGTCGTCGCGGCGGGCGATGGGTTGCGCCACCGCGCGGAGGGCGTCCAGCAACACTCCCCGTTCGACGTCGGCGGGAAGCACCGCCGCCACGCCGAGGTCGCGCCACGACCGGGCCGACCGCCCGTCGTCGACCGCAATGACCGCGCAACCGTGGCGGCCAGCGAGGTCGATCAGGTCACGGTCGAGCGCCGCCAGTCCCCCGTCGACCAGCAGCGCCGAGAACGGGCGGCCCGAGCGCAGGCGGGCCCGCACCTCCTCGCCCGACACCGTCTTGACGAAATCGACCGGCAGTGCCGCGGCGGTCGCCCAGCGCGCCACCTGCCCGAACCACGCCGCGCGCGCCCGGGCGAGTCCAAGGACGACGTAGCGGTCGGTGGCCATCAACCACCCTCGCGGGACAGGTGCGTGCTGCGAACGAGAGTGACCTCTCCCTCGCGCACCGCTTGGATGAGCGGTTCGCGCAACTCCGGATCTGTGATGGTCACGGTGATCGTCAGCTCGCCGGTAGTGCCGAAGGACCCGCCGTCGTGGGTCACGGCGTCGACGATCTGCACACCCTCGGCCACCGCCGTGGTGCCGCCGTCGTCGGTCACGAACACGTCGACGAGGTCGCCACTGCGCAGGCGCCCGTCGACCGCACGATCGCGGGCGATGGAGAACGACAGCTCCGCAGCGGGGCTCGCCGGCGCGGGATCGCTCACCTGACCGAGCTGCACCAGCTCGCCGTCGCCAATCGGTCCCAGCGCCACCCGGCCCTCGATGCCGGACGCGTCGGTGAACGCGGCGGCCGACAGGTGGGCCGGCAGATCGATGGGCTCGAAACGGATGTCGTCGGCGGTGAGCGACTCGCCCGGGTGGATCGGCCGGGCCGCCACCGCATAGGACTCGCGGGCGGCACCCGACGCGTGCTGCCAGGCTACGAAGGTGCACACGCCGGCGACGGCGACCAGCAGCCCGCCCAGGATGGCGCGGGCGCCGGGCAGACCCATCCGCCTGTCGATCGCGCGGCCTGCGACGCCACTCGGCGCCGGAGCATCGGCACCGTTGCCCGGGCGCGTCATGACCATCGCGTCATCGCTCGTACCGCTCGCGTCACCATCGCGTCCGTTGAGCACCTCCCAGCGCGGTCCGGCGCCCCACAGCCCGATCGCCCCTTCACTCACTAGGCGTGAGGAAGCGACTACACCCTAGCCGACTCGTTCGGCTCCGGTGAGGATTAGACCGAAAGATGCCAAAACACCACGCGAGGGAGTAAGGTGTGTGCCGTGAACACCGACGAGACCGAGTGGCTCTCGACTCAAGAAGCGGCGCGTCGCCTCGGCATCACGCCCCGCACCCTGTACCGCTTCATCGACCATGGCGAGCTCCCCGCCTACAGGTTCGGCCGGGTCATTCGGCTCCGGGCACACGAAGTCGACGACTTCATCGGCCGCTCACGCATCCAGCCGGGCGAGCTAGAGCACCTCTATCCCGAGCCGGCCACCCGCGGCAGCGACGACGACATGTGAGCCGAGCACGCCGCCGGCCCATCATCCGGGCGGTGGCCACTCCCGGCGTCGACGTCCACGACGCGCTGGCGTCGAGCACACAGCGGAGGGCCGGAGCAGACCGGGAAGGCGTGCGTTCGGGGCTAGTGGACCACCGCCTCGCTAATCGACCGGTAATACCGTCGGCGCACCCTCATCACATGGCGGGCAGGTTTTTCCCCCTGTCATGTCTTGGGGGGATCGGGTGGTGTCATTTCTGCGGCCCGGTGCCGCGGTGGACGCGGAGCCGTTCGGAGGGGAGTGGACGCGTGCGCCTGGCCTCAGCACGACCTGGCTGATCCACGAGCGTCTCGCAGACATCGACGAGACCTTCGCGCGACACCAGCTCAACGACATGCTCTCGGGGACCTCGTCGCGACGCACAGCGCTCTTCACGGCCTCGATCCCCGTCGACAACGAAGCCGGGGAAGATCGGTGAGCGGTTATCCACAACTGCACACAGATGGCTGGTCTGAATTCACAGGGTTGTCCCTCTCGAAGCTCACAGCCCATCCGCCGTACCGTTCGCGGCATGCCGACGTTCGAGGTGATGCTGCGAGACCGGAGCGTCGAGACCGTCGCCGGCGCGGACGCATACCAGCAAGAAGGCCCGATGACCACCTTCTTCCGCCGCGGCAACGGCCGCGAGGTCATCGACTCCTGGAGCACTCGGATCGCCAGCTTCCGGACCGTCGACCTTCTCGCGGTGCGGCGCTGCGAGGCGGTCATCGATCAGCTCCTGGCTGCTAGCTGATCGACGCCGGCGCGAGCTACGTGTCGAGCAGCACCTCGACGATGGCGCCCACCGGGACATAGGCCGTGGCGGCAGGGGCGCCGGCCAGTCGCACCTGCGCGACGTCCTGACCCACCGACCGGAGCGCGCCGGCGACGACGTCGTCCCCTCCCGCCATCACGAGCAACACCGCCGCCCTTTCGGCCGCCAGGCCGGCCAACACGTCAACCAGCCGGAGCGAGGTAGCGATCGACCGGTCGCCGATCGTCGATGCCTCGCCGGGACGCGTGCGCACCGACGTCACCGCGGCCAGGGCGACGATCACGTCGGCGTCGGCCGATCGGAGGGCCACGAAGTCGGAGCCCAGCGCCCGGACCTCGCCCCGGTGCCGGCGCCCGCCCCGAACGTGCACCGCCACCGGCACGCCACGCTCGGCGACGTCCGCCAGCACCCCCGCCAGGCTTCCCTCTTCCTCGGCCTGGTGCCGCAGCCAGCGCTCGCGGACGCGACGCCGGGCCGCCTCGTCGACGCGAGCGTCGGCGGCCCACCGGTCGATCCGAGCGGCCAAACCCTCGCCGAACAAGCGGCCGACGATCGCCGGCCCGCCTGCGTCGTCAGCCGTAGGACGGTCCACGGGCTCGGGACGCTAGTGGACCCTCGCGCCCACCAGTGGGCCGGGCGGAGCCTCCCCGGCAAAGGCGTTTACCGCGCAAGGTTCGCCGGGGAACGATGAGTGCATGACACGACAGCACCCCGCAAGAATCCTGGCGGTCCTCGTCTTTGTCGGAGCCGGGGCCGGTGTGGCGGGGCGAAAACGTCCGTGGTCACGGCACTAGGCTGGGCCCCTCGTGGCGACCACGCAGGTCAAGATCTCCGTTCCCGGCAACCATCTCATGGTCGACCTCCTCGGCCAGCGCGACGAGCTGCTGCGCGTCGTCGAGTCCGCCTTCGAGGGTGTCGAGATCCACGTGCGGGGCAACGAGATCGCCATCGAGGGCGACGAGGCCGACCGCGTGGGTCACCTGTTCGAGGAGCTCGTCCTGCTGCTCGAGCGAGGGCAGCGGCTCGAGCCGGCGAGCGTCGTGCGCACCATCGACATGGTGCGCGCCGACCAGCGGCCGTCCGAGGTGCTCACCGCCGAGGTGCTGCGCTCCTCGCGCGGCCGCACGGTGCGCCCCAAGTCGGCGGGCCAGAAGCGCTATGTCGACGCCATCCGCGACAACGTCATCACGTTCGGCATCGGGCCGGCGGGCACGGGTAAGTCGTGGCTGGCCGTGGCGATGGCGGTGCAGGCGCTGCAGGCCAAGGAGGTCGACCGCATCATCCTCACCCGGCCGGCGGTCGAAGCCGGCGAGCGGCTGGGCTTCCTGCCCGGCGACCTCGCCGCCAAGATCGATCCCTACCTGCGACCGCTGTACGACGCGCTTTTCGACATGGTCGAGCCAGAGGGCGCGCAGCGTCTCATCGACCGGGGCACGGTCGAGGTGGCACCGCTGGCTTTCATGCGGGGCCGGACGCTCAACGCCAGCTTCATCATCCTCGACGAAGCCCAGAACACCACGCCCGAACAGATGAAGATGTTCCTGACCCGCATCGGGTTCGGCTCCAGGGTCGTGGTCACCGCCGACATGACCCAGGTCGACGTCCCCACCGGCCGCAGCGGCATGACCAACCTGGCCCAGACCCTCCAGGGCATCGACGGGCTCGAGTTCGTGCACCTGACCTCGCACGACGTCGTCCGCCACCGGATCGTGCAGGACATCGTCGACGCCTACGAACGAACCGACACCCTTGTCGGCATCGATCGCAGCGCCGAACCCCAGCCGACTCGACCACCCGACGGGCGCACATCGCCCGGCACCTGATGGCCCCGCCCGACGGCGAGGTGGGCGAGGTGAAGGTGTTCGGCGCCGACGAGCAGCAGGCGGCGCCTGTCGACGTCCGGCGTTGGGTCGATCTCGCACGGAACGTACTGTTGGCCGAGGGGGTCAGCGGCGACGTCGAACTGTCACTGTTGTTCGTCGACGAGGACACGATCAGCGGGCTCAACCGACGCTTCATGGACGCCGACGGGCCGACGGACGTGCTGGCGTTTCCCATCGACGATCCGGTCGAGGCTGCTGCCACGGACGCCGACACGAGCACACCGGGACCGGGGCCGTTGCTGTTGGGCGACGTGGTCGTGTGCCCGGCGGTCGCCGAGCGCCAGGCACCGGAGCACGCCACCACCTACGACGACGAGCTGGCGTTGCTCATCGTGCACGGCGTCCTGCACGTGTTGGGCCACGACCACGCCGACGTCGGCGAGACGGCACTGATGCGGGCCCGCGAACGAGAACTGCTGCAGCGCTTCCACGAGCGGAGGTGAGGGAACTGCCGAGCTCGATCCTCGCTGCGAACCTCTCCGTGGGCGACCGATGGATGCTTGTCGCCATCGCCGCGCTCCTGGTCGTGACCATGCTGCTGGCCGGCGCCGAGACGGGCCTCTCCCGCATGCCCAAGTCGCGGGCCCAGACCCTGGACGCCGAGGGCCGGCGGGGAGCCCGCAGGCTGCTCGAGCTGGTCAGCCGGCCAGACCAGTTCGTGAACCCACTGCTGTTCGCCCTGCTCATCTGCCAGCTGGCTCAGGCAACCCTGGTGGGCATCGTCGCCGAGCGCCTGTGGGGGCTCGCCGGCGTGGCGATCGCCATGGCGCTCGACATCGTCGTCGTGTTCGTCGTGACCGCATCGGCCCGCACCTGGGCGGTCCTCAACCCCGACCGCGCCGCACTGTTGGCGGCCCGGCCCGTGGGCGCACTGACACGGTTCCCGCTGCTCCGCCTCACCACCCGCGCGCTGATCGGACTGACCAACGTGCTGCTCCCGGGCAAGGGCCTGAAACAGGGCCCCTATGTGTCGGAGGAAGAGCTGCTGGCGGTGGCCGAGCTGGGCGTCGAGGAGGGCGTGATCGAGGAGCACGAGCGCGCCCTGATCGAGTCGATCATCGAGTTCGGAGACACGGTCGTGCGGGAGGTCATGGTGCCCCGTCCCGACATGGTGACCGTGGGCCAGGACTTCCGGGTCGCCGACGTGATGGAGGTCGTCCTGCTCAACGGCTACAGCCGGCTGCCGGTGGTGGGTGACAGCATCGACGACGTCGTGGGCATCACCTACGCCAAGGATCTGATGCGGGCCGAGCGCGACGGCGAGGAGGACCTGCCCGTCGCTCAGCTGGTGCGGGCGGCCCGCTACGTGCCCGAGACCAAGCGGGTTCCCGAGATGCTGCGGGAGATGCAGCGGGACAAGTTCCACATGGCGATCGTGGTGGACGAGTACGGGGGCACCGCGGGGCTGGTCACGCTCGAGGACATCATCGAGGAGCTGGTGGGCGAGATCGTCGACGAGTTCGACGTGGAGGATCCGCTGGTCGAGCCCTTGGCCGGCGGCGGCGTGCGCGTCGATGCCCGCACCGCCCTCGACGAGGTCAACGAGCTGCTCGACGCCGAGCTGCCCGAAGGCGACTGGGACACCATCGGCGGTCTGCTCTACCACCAACTCGGGCACGTGCCCGTCGAAGGCGAGTCGGTCGTCGTCGACGGCTGGCAGCTCACGGCCCAGCGGATCCAGGGCCGGCGGATCGGCCGGGTGCGCATCACCCGCCAGAATGGTATGGAAGGTACCGTGACCACTCGCAGAGCACCTCGCCCGCCGTCCCCCCGGGACACGCCCCCGGATGCCACCGCCGTGGGCGAGCGACCGGCCCCGGCCGGGTGACCAGCCACCGCGGCGACGACCGCGGGCAGGTTGGCGGCGTCGAGGTCCTGCCGTTCGGGCTGCTCGTGTTCGTGGTCGGAACGCTCCTCGTCGCCAATGCCTGGGCCGTCGTCGACGCCAAGCTGGCCGTCGACGCCGCCGCCCGCCAGGCCGCCCGCCACTTCGTCGAGGCGGACGTGCCGGGCGCCCGCGACTTCGGCGACGCCGAGGCCGAGGCGCGGCGGGCCGGCTACGAGGCCCTGGCGGCCCACGGACGGGAGGAAGCGCGTTCGACCGTGGACCTGGCCGGCCTCGAGTCCCCCGATGGCCAGGCGGGCTTCACCAGGTGCGCCCGGGCCACGTTCACCGCCAGCTACGACGTTCCCGTGCTGAACCTGCCGTGGATCGGCGGGTTCGGTTCCGGACTGGACGTGACCAGCCGCCACTCCGAATTGATCGACCCCTATCGCGACGGCGTGCCCGGCAGCGCCGACGCCTGTTCGTGAGACCCGCGGCGATGGCGCGCGATCGCGGGAGTGCCCTCATGCTGATGCCGGCGGGCCTACTCATCGTGCTCGTGCTCGCATCGATAGCCGTCGACATGTCGCTGGTCCACCTGCGAACGCGCCAGGCGTTCGAGCTGGCGGCCGCCGCCGCCAACGACGCCGCCACCGCGGGTGTCGACCAGGGCCGGCTGCGAACGACGCATGCCTACGTCCTCGATCCCGCGAGGACCCGCGCCGTGGTCGGTGACGTCGTGGCGGCGAGCGAGCTGTCGTCCCAACTGGCGGGTCCGCCGGTTGTGACCGTCACGGGTGCCGGCGTCCGCGTGGAGCTGGCTTTGGAGGCCGACTACATCTTCGCCGACGTCGTCCCCGGTGCCCCCGACGGCACCGTCGTCACCGCCAGCGCCACCGCCACGGCCCGGTCCGCTCCCTGAGCCCCTGAGCCTTCTTGACAACTCTCAGTAATTTTAAGCATGCTTCAGCCCATGAGCATGCAGGTGACCGTCGCGCTCGACACCGAGGGGCCCATCGCGGTCAAGACCGCAACTGGCGCCGACGACATCGCCCGGCTCCGCCTCGAGGCCGAGCGGCTCGAGCGCGCTGCCCATCCCGGGCTCGTCCTCGTGGTCGGGCGCGCTCCGGGAGAGAGCGTCGACGCGGCACGGTCCGACACCCAGGCCGACGTCGAGCTGCGCACCCGGTTCGCCGGTGACCCCGTCTCGCACTGGACCGGTGCGGTCGCCAGCGTCGCCGGCCTCGGTGCGGCCGTCGCCGCCACGCTGGCCGACCTCCACGACATCGGTGTGGTGCATGGGCGCCTCGACCCCACGCACATCCTCGTCGGAGACGACGGCCGGCCCCGGCTCTGCGGGCTCTCGCACCCCGGCGGGGCCGAACCACACGACGACGTCGCCGCGCTCGGCCGGGTGCTGGGTGAAGTGCTCGAGCGGGCGACCGCCGAGCGGCGGCGGTCGAGGCCCTGGCTCAGGAGATCGAGCGCGGCCCATCGGCGCGCGCTCGAGCAGGTGATAGCCCGGGCGCTCGATCCGGTTCCGAGCCGCCGGCCGAACGCCCGGTTGCTGGCGAGCTCGATCCTCACCGCCGTCCCCGGCGCCGAGCTACCGTCGGGCGGCCGGCCATCGCCCAGCCCGGGGCTCGCCTATGTGCCGCCCGACGAGGAACTGCTCGACCTCGTCTTCACCCACGAGCTGACCGACGACGAGCGCTGGGCCCAGGCGTTCGGCGACGATCCGCCCGAGCCGGCCGACGCCGTCGTCCCCGGGCCAGCCCCGGCGCGAGCCGAACGCAGCTCCCATGCCCGTATGGCAGCGGGTTCCGGCGCAGTGGCTGTCGCCGCCATCGCCGTCGGGGTGATGTACGCCGGCGGGTGGGGCTCACGGGGGTCGGCCGCTCGCCCCGACGCCGTCGAGGCGACCACGCCGGCCGGGTATGCAGACTGCCCGGCAGTGGCCGCCCCGGCCGCCGATGTCGACGGCGACGGCTGCCCCGAGGCGCTCGTCATCGGGGGCGGCGCCATCTCTGCCGGTCCCGTCCGCTGGACGCTGGGCCGGCCCGGCGACCTGATCGCCGTCGGCGACTGGGACTGCGACGGTCGGGGCGCGCCCGCGCTCCTGCGCCCGGCGACCGGCGACGTGTTCGTGTTCCCGGGCTGGGCCGCCGAGGCGGAGCCGGTGACGGTCGCGGCGCGCGACCGCGTGCCTGGCGCAGTGGGAATCCGGGGCAAGCCGGCCGACGACGGCTGCGACGACCTGGTGATCGATCTCGGGTCGGGCGCATCCGCGACAATCGAGGCTCGGCGGTGACCGGGCGCTGGCGTCTCCTCGCATGGGTGGCAGCCCTCGCCCTCGGGCTCCGCGCACTGCACGCCGTCGGCGCCGGAACGCTCGGCGTACCGCTCACCTCGGACGACGATCTCTCCGTTTGGCTGGACCGCACGCCTCCCGAGGTCATGGCGGTTGCATTCCTGCGGCTGGCGGCGCTCGCCACCGGTTGGTACCTCGCCGCCTGCACGCTCGCATTGGCACTCAGCCGCCCGTTCGGACGCCCGCGTGTGGCGGCGGCCGCGGCCCGGGCGACACCGGCCGTCGTCCGCCGCATCGCCGGCGGCGGTGGAAGCCTCGGCCTAGCGGCAGGGACCCTACTCGGCGCCCTCCCATCGGCCACCGTGGCGACTTCCGCCCTGGCCCCGACGCCCGCCGCCGCCTTGCCCGTCGAGCACGTGCAGAGCCCCGGACCGGCGACGGCGACCATGACCCGCAGCGCCCAGGACACACCCACCGCCGTCATGACCCACCTCCCCGCCGAGGAGTCACCACCGGCCCGACCGGCACCCGGGCGGGCCCCCGCTCCCGCCCCCGCTCCTTTGACCTCGTGGACGGTCGGGGCCGGTGACTCCTTCTGGTCGATTGCGGCCGAGACTGTGGCTCCAGCCGGGGACGCGCCGAGCGATCGCCACGTGACCGGCTACTGGCGGCGCCTCGTCGAAGCCAACCGCAGCCGCCTGCTCGACCCCGGCAATCCCGACCTGCTGGTGCCCGGCCAGGAGCTGGTACTGCCCGACCCGGTCGGTTGAGGGTGCGCTGCCCGCGGTTCTCGTCGGTGAAGGCGTACCCCGTCGTCCGGCAACCGCAGCCGGTGGCGATGCCCACCGTGTCGCAGCAATGACTCGAAGTACTCGCCCGTACGCGGGCGGTCGGCGTCGTCAGGCGTGGCGCAGCCAGCGTGCGGTCACCGCGTCCCACCGCCGATTGCGCTCGCCCCGCTTGGCCCCCTCGAGCGCCCGGGCCACGGCCTCGTCGACCGCGTCCTGGTCCTCGCCTATCACCTCGTCGACCACCCCGAGCTCGAGCATGTCGCCCGAGGTGAGCCGTAGGCGCTCGGCGACGTCGGCCGCCTTTGTCGCGTCGCGCTCGAGGATCGCCGCCGCGCCCTCGGGAGCGATCACCGAGAAGGTGGCGTGCTCGCACATCAGCAGCCGGTCCGTGTAGCTCAGGGCCAGCGCACCGCCGCTTCCCCCTTCCCCCACGCAGACCGACACCGTCGGGGTCGGACACGATGCCAGCGCCGCCAGCGTCTGGGCGATCTCGGAGGCCACGCCGTCGACCTCGGCCGCCGGAGAGGGGTCGGCGCCGGGGGTGTCGACCAGCGTCACCACCGGCAGCCCGAGGCGTCCCGCCAACCCCACCGCCCGCTGGGCGAGGCGGAACCCCGCCGGCGTCGGCCGCCCGGCGGCGCAATAGCGGTCGGTCGCCACCACCACACAGCGGCGGCCGGCCACCCGCGCCAGCCCGGCCCGCACGGTGGGATCGGTGCCCCGCAGCTCGACCCACGACGAGCACAGCCGCGCTGCCCGGTCGATGCCGGACGGCCGGCCGACGGCGCGGGAGCGCAGCACCTCCATCCAGGCATCGGAGCCGGTCGTGGCGCCGCTCCGGACGGCGGGAGCGTCCCAGGCCGGGAGCGACCGGATCGGCAGGGGGCGGTCGGTGAGCCCCAGCGCCGCCTCCACCCAGGCGGCGACCTCATCGGCGCCGAGACGGGCATCCGCCAAGCCATGCTCGTAGACCGACTCGGCCGTGTGCGACCCCGGCGGCAACGGGACGCCCAGCGTGCCCTCGGCGACCCGGGGGCCGGCGAACCCGATCACCGCGCCCTCGACCACGGCCCGAAGGTCGACCAGCGACGCATACGAGGCCAGCACGCCCCCGGTCGTGGGCGACCCGTACACCGCCAGCGACAGCAGCCCCGCCTGGCCATGCCGGCGGGCCGCCGCCGCGGTCCGGGCCAATTGGACCAGTGCCACCATGCCCTCCTGCAGGCGGGCGCCACCGGTTCGCGTCAGCACCACCATCGGTAGGCGCAGGTCGCGGGCGCGGTCGTACGCCCGTACCACCTTCTCGCCGGCCGCCGCCCCCATCGTGCCGCCCAGCACCTCGAACCGACCCTCGACGAAGGCGTAGTGGTCCGTACGCCCGGTCCGCATCGACTCGCCGGAGGCGGCCAGGGCGCGCCGCTGCTCGTCGTACCCGGGGAAGCCGAGGGGGTCGCCGGCGGTCAGGTCGGCGTCCCACTCCTCCGTCGTCGGGTGAAACGGCATGACAGGAGAGTCTCGCAGTGCCTCCGCCCGTGTCACCGGAGGCGGAGCGCCACCTCGTTGGCGAGCAGCCGGCCCCGCACGGTCAGG
Source organism: Acidimicrobiales bacterium (assembly GCA_035697145.1). Taxonomy (GTDB): domain Bacteria; phylum Actinomycetota; class Acidimicrobiia; order Acidimicrobiales; family VFJN01; genus DASQUK01. The sequence continues at coordinate 31,875 of DASSDL010000224.1, read as the reverse complement.
ATGGCGCGGTCGCCGTCCAGGGCGACGAGGTCGTCCAACTCGTCGACGGGCAGGGTGGCGGCGGGTACCCCGGCCCGGGTCCGCACCGCCAGCTGCAGCGCCTCCAACCGGCGAGCCCCGACGTCGAGCCGCTCCCCGGCCGCCTCGGGCGAGCGCCCCTCGGCGATGGCGGCGATGTAGCGCTCGGGCGTGTGCACGTTCCAGGACCGCCGTCCGCCGCGGTGCGAGTGCCCGGCGCAGCCGAACGCCTGGTACTCGCCCATCGACCAGTAGAGCTGGTTGTGGCGGCACTCGTGTCCGGGATGCGCCCAGTTGGAGATCTCGTACCACGAGAGCCCGGCCGCCTCCAGCGCTTCGGCAGCGGCCAGGTACTTCGTCGCCTGGTCGTCGTCGTCCGGGTGCCGCCCCGGGTCATCGGCCAGTGGCGTGCCCGGCTCGACGGTGAGGGCGTAGGCGCTGACGTGCGGCGGATCGAACGCCAGCACCGCGTCGAGCGTCTGTCGCCAGTCGTCGGGCGACTCCCCCGCCGCGCCGTAGATCACGTCGAGGTTGAACATGGAGATGCCCGCCGCGCGCACCGCCGCGACTGCCCGGTTCACGTTGGCCGGGTCGTGCGTCCGGCCGAGTGATCTGAGGACGTGATCGACCATCGACTGGACGCCGAGGCTGATCCGGTTCACACCGCTCTGCGCGTAGACCTCCATCAGCGCCGGCGTCACGGTGTCCGGATTGCACTCGACCGTGACCTCGCATCCGGGCGCCAGGGGCACCGCGTCGAGCACCGTCATCAGCTGCCGGGGCTCGACGAGCGAGGGGGTGCCACCGCCGACGAACACGCTGGTGGCCGCCGGCATCCCGCCCGCCACCTGGCGCTGGATGTCGTGCCGGCAGGCGTCGAGGTACGCCGACTGCAAGTGGTGCCGGTCCGTCCAGGTTGCGAAGGCGCAGTAGTCACACCGAGCCGAGCAAAACGGCACGTGGACGTAGACGCCAAATGGGGTCAGTCGGTCGGAACGGATGTCGCGAGCGAAGCAGGCCGTGCCAGCGCCTGTCTAACGGCCGGTCTGCACCCGCGAGCGGCTCAGGCGGTGGTCAGCGGACCAGGCACAGGCCCAAGCTGTCGAGCCGGGCCGGCACCTGCTCGGGATGGCAGTCGAGGATGCAGGCGACCGCGCGCAGGTCCTCCCGCCGGATGGTGAGCATCCGGCCGTTGTAGTCGCCCCGCTGCACTTGGATCATGCGGAGGTAGCGGGCGAGCATCTCGCCCTCCTGCCCCCCGAGCTGCTCGACGGCACCGAGGTCGATGGTGACGGGACGATCGTCGCGACGGCTGGCGCGCAGGGAACGCAGGTCGACGATCTGCTCGTCGTCATTGTTCGACCGCCCACCCAACTCCTCGTCGCTGGGCAGCATCTGGTCGACCGGCACCCTGTAGAAGCGGGCGAGTCGTTGCAACCGAGGGACGGAGATCGCCCTCTCGCCGCGCTCGTAGGCTCCCAGGACCGACGCCTTGAACTCGTGCTCCGATGCCGCCTCGACGTCTTGGAGCGAGAGGTGCTTCTGGCGCCGGATCGAACGAAGCCGGGCGCCCACTTTGATGGCGTAGCCGCTCTCGCGTTCAACCTCGAGGTCGCTATCCATATGTTCCTCCCCTTGGATGCCGTCCCCCAGCGGGACGGCAACCGCGCCAGTTCTCGATACTCACGCGGTCCAGGCGGGGGCTAACTCTAAGGCACCGTGATCGGCCTGTGACAATCACTGCGCGTCCAGGCGTACCCGCGATTCGTGACCGATATGACAGCGGACCCTCAGCTCACCGCACTATGTGACCAGATCGGCGCGTGTCCGCAAGAATGCCAGCTCGTAAGGCAGTGAGGACCGCGCCCGCAGTGATGGCTGCCGTCTCCGCCCGCAACACGTGGGCTCCCAAGCGGACGGTCGGCAGGCCCGATACCCGTTCTTCGGGCGTCCACCCTCCCTCGGGACCCACGAGCACGACCGGCCGGTCGAGCGACGGCGGTGCTCCGGCGGCATCGGCGAGGACTGCACCCGGCAGCGCCGCCACCGAGTCGAAGGTGGCCACCGGCGCCACCTCGGGCAGCCACGTGCGCCTGCACTGCATCGCAGCCTGGCGGGCGATCGCCCGCCACCGCTCGACCTGGCGATCGGCGCGGGCGGCCTCCCACCACACGACCGACCGCCCCGCCACGAACGGCGCTATGCGATCGACGCCCAGCTCGGTCAGCTTCTGCACCGCAAGCTCCGGGCGCTCGCCCTTCACAAGGGCGAACGCCACGGTGATCGGTGGCTCCGGTCGTGGTTCGCCGACGGACGGTCCGGCAATCTCGAGGATCGGTCCGTCGGTGAGCCGACAGGGCCTCCAAACCCCGGCTCCGTCCCCGGCCGTGACGTCGCTCCCGGGCGCCAGCCGTAGTACCCGCACGAGGTGGTGGTGGTCACGGCTGTCGAGGACCGGCGCGTCCAGGTCGGCAACGAACACATGGGCCCGGGCGGTGACCGGTGTGACCTGGCCGCTGCCGGAGCCACCGGCCCTGCTAGCCATGCGCGCGGCTACTTGAACGCGGACCGGAGCTTGGACAGCAAGCCGGTCGGCGGAGGGGCGACGTCGTCACCCCGCAGCTCGGCGAGCTGGCGGATGACCTCTTCCTCCTCCTCGCTCAGCTCGGTGGGCACGTCGACCACGACGTCGATCAGCAGGTCGCCCCGCGCCCGCCGCTCGATGTGGGGAACGCCGCGGCCGCGCAGGCGGAACGTGGTGCCCGACGCCGTGCCGCGGGGGATCTCCAGCTCCTCGGGGCCCTCGAGCGTCTCGAACGTGATCGTCGCCCCCAGTGCGGCCTGCGTGTAGGGCAAGGTCAGCACCGTTGCCAGGTCCGTGCCTTGGCGCTCGAAGCGGGGATGGGGCTTCATCCGCACGTGCACGTACAGGTCGCCGGCGGCGCCACCCCGAGGGCCGACGGCGCCGCGACCGGCCAGCCGCAACGTCGAACCGTCGTCGACGCCGGCCACGATGTCGACCGTGTAGGTGCGCTCCTGGATGCGGCGGCCCTCACCCCGGCACACCAGGCAGGGATTGGGGATGATCTGACCCGACCCGCCGCAGCGGGCGCAGGGGGAAGACGTCACCATCTGTCCGATGAACGACTGACGGACGCGCTGCACCTGGCCGGTGCCTCCGCATTCGTGGCAAGTCACGGGCTGGGTGCCATCGGCGGCGCCTGTGGCGTCGCAGGCATCGCAGGGCACGGCGGTCTTGACGGTGACGGGATGCTGCGATCCGAAGACCGCCTCCTCGAACTCGAGCTCGACCACCTGCTCGAGGTCTTCACCCCGGGGCGGTCCGGCGGGGCCGCGCCGCCGGCCCCCGAACGGGCTCGACCCGAAGAACGCCTCGAACACGTCTCCGATGCCACCGCCGAACCCGAAGGGATCGGCGCCGACCGTGGGGCCCTCCACGCCGGCGGGCCCGTAGGCGTCGTAGCGCTGGCGCTTCTCGGGGTCGGACAACACCTCGTAGGCGCGGACGACCTCTTTGAACCGTGCCTCGGACCCGGCGTCGCCGTGGCCCGTATCGGGGTGGAGCTGGCGGGCAAGTCGCCGGTAGGCGCGCTTGATCTCGTCCTGGCTGGCGTCCCGGGAGACACCGAGCAGCTCGTAGTAGTCGGTCGGCAACGGCGGCTAACCCTCGGTGAGGCGATCGGAAAGACGATGGCCCACAACGGCAACGGCGGCCAACGCCTGGGGGTAGTTCATCCGGGTGGGGCCCAGCACGCCGATGGTGCCCGCCCGCTCGCCCTCGACCTCGTACGGTGACACCACCAGGGCGCACTCGGCGAGGGGCGCCATCCCGGTCTCGGTGCCGATGGCGACGTGCAGCCCACGGTCGATGACGTCGCGGATGAGCGAAACGACGACGTACTGCTGCTCGAGGATGCCGAGGACCTCGCGTACCGTCTCGATCGCGTCGAACGCCTGGGCCATGCGGGCGGCGCCACCGACGTAGATGCGCTCGGGGTCACCGGCGGGTGGGTTGTCGAGGGCGCTGAGGGCCCGATCGATCAGCGAGTCCACGGGAGCGTCGCCGGTGGCGGGAATCGCGGGCAAGAGCTCGCGGGCGCCGCCGGAGAGATGAGCGGTCAGATGCATGCTGGCCGCCGCCACCCGCTCGTCGCCGACCCCGGGGGGCAGTTCCACGGTGTGCTTCTCGACCGAGCCGTCGCTCAACACGGCGACCAGCACCGCCGACGTGGCGCTGAGCCCGACGAGCTGCACCGAGCGGACGGTGGTTTCGACCGGGGCCGGGGCCACGACCACGCTGGTGAGGTGGGTGAGGTCGGACAGCAACCTGCTGGTCTCGGAGAGCATCTGCTCGACCTCACCGTGGGCACGGGCGAAGAAGGCCCGCACCTCCTCGGCCGAGCTCGTGGCCAGGCGGGCCGGCCGGCGCAGGTGGTCCACGAAGAAGCGGTAGCCCTTCTCGGTCGGCACCCTCCCGGCGGAGGTGTGAGGCTGGCGCAGGAAGCCTTCGGTCTCCAGCGCCCCCATCTCGTTGCGCACCGTGGCCGAGGACACGTCCACGCCGGGCGCCTGCGCGACGTGGCCCGAGCCGACCGGCTGCCCGGTCTCGATGTACTCCTCCACGACCGCTCGGAGGATCGCGGCTTTGCGCTCGTCCAACATCTGGCAGTCGAGTGTACCGAGTGCTAACTCCCGGGTAACGAGCTATGCGTCCAGCTTCAACGCGCTGATGAACGCCTCTTGCGGCACCTCGACGCGGCCGATGGACTTCATCCGCTTCTTGCCCTCCTTCTGCCGCTCCAGCAACTTGCGCTTGCGGGTGATGTCACCGCCGTAACACTTGGCGAGCACGTCCTTGCGCTTCGCCTTGACGGTCTCCCGGGAGATGATCCGTCCGCCGATGGTGGCCTGGATGGGTACGTCGAAGAGCTGGCGGGGGATCAGCTCCCTCAGCCTCTCGGCCATGCGACGGCCATAGTCGTAGGCCTTGTCCTTGTGGACGATGGCGCTGAACGCGTCGGCCGCGACCCCGTTGAGCAGCACGTCGACACGGACCACGTCGGACCGGTCGTAGCCGGCGGGCTCGTAGTCCAGGCTGGCGTAGCCCTGCGTGCGTGACTTGAGCTGGTCGAAGAAGTCGCGCACCACCTCGGCGAGCGGCAGCCGGTAGATCAAGTCGATGCGCTCGGGTGAGAGGTACTCGAGCTTGGAGAGCTCCCCCCGGCGCTGCTGACACAGCTCCATGACCGTGCCGGTGTAGTCCGTGGGCGTGAGGATCGTGCAGCTGAGGAATGGCTCCTCGATGTGATCGATCTCCGGTGCCGGGGGCATGGCGGACGGGTTGTCGACCTCGACGACCATGCCATCGGTTCGGTGCACCCGATACGCGACCGAGGGAGCCGTGGCGATGAGGCTGAGGTCGAACTCGCGCTCCAGGCGCTCCCGGACGATCTCCATGTGCAGCAGGCCCAGGAACCCGCAGCGGAAGCCGAAGCCCAACGCCCCCGACGTCTCGGGCTCGTAGGTGAAGCTGGCGTCGTTGAGGCGCAGCTTCTCCAGCGAATCCCGCAGATCGGAGAACTGGTCGCCGTCGATGGGGTAGAGCCCGCAGAACACCATGGGCTTGGGGTCGCGGTAGCCGGCCAGCGGCGCCGCCGCGGGGCGGACCGTCTCGGTGACCGTCTCCCCCGAGCGGGCCTCGGCCACGTCCTTGATGCCCGCGATGAGGTAGCCGGTCTCGCCGGGGCCCAGCGCGGCCACCGGCATGTTGGCCGGCGTGCGGACGCCGACCTCGTCGGCGTCGTGGACCGCACCCGCCTGCATGAGCCGCAGCCGGCTGCCGGTCTTGAGGGTGCCGTTGACCACCCGTACCGACGAGACGACACCCCGGTAGGCGTCGTAGTGGGAGTCGAAGATGAGGGCCTGCAGTGGTGCGTCGGGATCGCCGACGGGCGGCGGCACCCGCTCGATGACGGCATCTAGCAACTCGGGCACCCCCTCGCCGGTCTTGGCGCTGATGCGCAGGATCTCGTCGGCCGGAATGCCCAGCACCTTCTCGATCTCGACGGCGTAGCGGTCGGGGTCGGCGGCCGGCAGGTCGATCTTGTTGAGGGCGGCGACGATCTCGAGGTCGTGCTCGAGCGCCTGGTAGGAGTTGGCCAGGGTTTGCGCCTCGATTCCCTGAGCGGCGTCGACGAGCAGGATCACGCCCTCACAGGCCGCCAGCGACCGTGACACCTCGTAGCCGAAGTCGACGTGGCCCGGCGTGTCGATCAGATCGATCACGTAGTCGCGGTAGCCGAGCCGCACCGACTGGAGCTTGATGGTGATGCCCCGCTCCCGCTCCAGCTCCATCGAATCCAGGTACTGGTCACGCATGTCGCGCGGGTCGACGGCACCACTGAGCTCCAGCAGGCGGTCGGCCAGCGTCGACTTGCCGTGGTCGATGTGGGCGATGACCGAGACGTTGCGGATGCGCGAGCGGTCCATAGGGGGCCGTCGAATGCTAGCGGTGCGCCGTACGGGGCCCTCGGTGTGACAATCCACCGGCGGCGCCGCTAGCCTGTCCCGGCTATTTGGAGCAAGGGAGCAGGTCCGCCCGTGGCGAACATCAAGAGCCAGATCAAGCGCAACCGCCAGAACCTCGTGCGCCACGAGCGCAACAAGGCCGTGCGCTCCGAGCTCAAGACCCGTGCGAAGGCGGCCGTAGCCGCCGCCGAGGCCGGCGAAGACGACGCCGACGCCAAGCTGCGCGAGGCCATCAAGCGCATCGACACGGCGGCGGCCAGGGGCGTGATCCACCAGAACCAGGCGGCGCGCCGCAAGGCCCGCCTCCACGCCCGGGTCAACGAAGCATCCGCCGAACCGGCCGAGGACTGACACCGCGGGGCGGGGGGTGTGGGGGGCGGAGGCTTCCGCCGGAGCGCCCCACCGTCGCTCGATCCGTGCTTTGCCGGTCGAGCGACCGGAGGTCGACGCCGCCGCCAGGCGGCGGCCAATAACTCGGTTCGCAACCTCCGGTTGCGAACCGAAACTCAGCGCGACAAGCGGGCGAGACGGGCGACCAGGACCTCGAGCACTAGGTCCTCGGGCCAGGCCTTGGCGCCGCGTAGGTCGAGGTCGGCGGCAGCCAGCAACGAGATGGCGTCCACGATGCGATCGTGGCCCAGCCGGCGCGCCTGTTGCATCGCCTTGCGGGCCGGAAAGGTCGATCCCCTGAGGCCGAGAAGCTGCGCCGCGTCCTTCTCGCCCGCCACCGCAGCCCCGTCGAGCTGCAGCATGCGGGCGTAGTGGCCATGCAGCGTGGCCATCACCACCAGGGGGTGGCGGCCGCCGCCGTCCAGCATGCGCCGCAGCTTGGCGAGCGCGGTGGCGATGTCGCCTCGATCCATGGCATCGGTGAGCTCCCACGGGGGGACACCCCCGCCCTCGCCGAGGAACGGCTCGATGTCCTCGACCCCGAGCCGGGCGCCCGCCCCGAACGCCCCCACCAGCGTGCCGATCAGCCCGACCAGCCGCTGCGGATCATCGCCCAGCCAGCCCACGAGCCGATCCGTGCCCGGCCGGTCGAGCTGCAGTCGAGCGTCGCGTAGCTGCTCGTCGACCCATGCTGCGACCTTGCGGCCCGGGCTGGTGTCGACCTGCTCGCCTCCGTACGTCTTGACCGCGTCGGTGAGCGAGCGGGGGACGCGACCCTGCGGCCACACCAGCACCAGCGACGTCGTCGGCAGCGGATCCTCGAGGTAGGCGACCAGGGGTGCCACCTGCTCCGCCCGGGTGAAGATATCGAGGTCGCGTCCCACGACCACCCGGCGGTCGGTCAGGAACGGCGGGGTCTGAGCCGCCTGCACCAAAGGGGCGATGGTGGGCTCGGATCCGTCGGTGGGCTGGAACCGCTCACGGCCGATCTCGTCCACGGCGAGGCCGGCCTCCACGTCGCCGAGAAGGCGGTGGATCAGCTCGCGGGCGGCGTCCCGCAGGATCACGTCGTCGTCGCCCCGGACCAGGTACACCGGCGCGTCCGAGCGAACGGCCGTCACGGCCGACCCACCCGCGTCCCCCCGCGCTGCGCCGCCAGCAGTGCCGCGACGGTTTCGACCACCCGGCGGGTGCGCCGAACGTCGTTGGTGCACAGCAGCCGGCACCCCAAGGGGATGGCGACGGACTCGACCGCCAACGCCTCCTCACGCGACGTGATCGCCGAGGTATCGATGGCCAACGGCACGGGACGATTCCCGACCACCGACCGGGCGCGAGCGATATCGCCGACGTCGTCGACCAGCAGCGCCACGGGCGCGCCAGCGTCGGCGGCAGCGCCGACGAGATCGACCGGCACCAAGACCAGGGCGGCACCGACGTCCGAGGCCGCCTTCACCGCGTCGAGCGATGACACCTTGGCTGCGATTGGCACGCCGCCGACGCGGGTCGCGGGACCGACGAGCCGCGACGGCAGCGACGTGACGGCGATGTCGGCACCCGCCTGGCCGGCGGCCCGGACCGTCGCGAGCACCTCGCTCTCCCGTCCGAACCGCGGCGTAGCGACCACCGCCGCCACGAGGGCCCGCCACCGCAGGTCGAACGTCGTGCCGCCCAACGTCAGCGCCATGTCGACGTGTGGCACCCGCGGAAGGGCGGACTCGATCACGGTGGGGAAGCTATCGGTCCGCCAGAGGGGGCGGCGTTGCCGATTCCCGGAGCGCGATGCGAACATCGAGCCGCTCCCGCGTGCTGGCGCTCACGGTCAGCCGGAGCCCACCGAGGTCGATCACTGCGCCCGTGCTGGGGACGGTCACGGGGGCGACGCCGTCGACTCGGCGCGCCATCGAGCTCGAATCCTCGGGCCCGAGGACGACGACGCCCGGCCAACGTCGCCGGAGCGTGGCTGCCAACTCGGCCGCACCCTGCGCCGCCGTGCGGAGCACCACGACGTCGAGGCGCGCCACGCCCCGATCCCGCAACCCCGACAACACCGCCATGTCGCGCGCCCGTCCGTCGACGATCAGCGCCGCCGCTCCCCCGCCTTGCCACAGCTGCGCGCCGGGGCCCACGGCTTCCCCGTTCACGAGGCCGGGCCCCCGGCTGGCGGCCGCGGCATGCACGAGGACGGCGACCGCCACCAGCGCTGCGGCCCCGCGCGTGACGCTCGTGCAGCGGCGCCCGCGGCGCCCCGGTGGCCGTCCGGCGTTCCCCTCGGTGTCCGGTCGCGCCCAGGCCCGAGCGGCGATCGCAGCCGCCGCGGCGACTGCGAGGAATGCCACGTGGCCCGTCTGCAGCCCACCCAGCGGCCAGCGGGCGGCGGCGGTGGCCACACCGTCGATCCAGGCCAGCAGGGCCCGGGTCGGGAGGTGCACGACCGTGGCCACCGCGTCGCCGGCCAGTCCCGCGACCAGTCCGCCGGTGAGCCCCCAGACCATGACCGGCCCGGCGGCGGGCAATGCCAGCAGGTTGGCCGGCAGCGACGCCACGGGCACGGCGCCGAAGCTGGCCACCAGCAGGGGGGCCACCGCCAACTGGGCGGCCAGGGTGACGGACAGAGGAGCCGTCAGCCAGCGAGGACCAGGGAGGGCCGGTTCGAGCCGCGCCGCCCCCACGACGATCCCGGCGGCGCCCGCGACCGACAACTGGAAGCCCAGGGACGTCGCCAGCAGTGGATCGACGAGGAGGATTCCGCTGACCCCCAGCGCCAGGACCCGCAGGGTCGAGGCCGGCCGGCCCAGGGCAGCGCCGGCGGCGGCCACGGCCGCCATGGCGGTGGCCCGGAGGACCGACGGCTCGAAGCGAGTCAGTAGCGCGAATCCGGCCAGCACGGCCAGCGTGATCACGAGCCGGGGACCGAACCGGAGCCGCGACAGCGCGGGCGCCACCAGCACCATCACGAAGGCCACGTTCTGGCCCGACACGGCGAGGATGTGGGTCAGCCCTGCGGCCCGGAAGGCGTCGGTCATGTCGGGCGGCTGGTCGCGATCGTCTCCCAGTGTCAGCCCCGCCAGCAGGCTGGCGTGCCGGTCGGAAAGCACCTCTGCACCCCGTGCCAGAGTGCGGCGGAGGCCATTGGCCACCCGGGTCACGCCGTCGCCGGTCCGCCAGCCCACCACGGCGTCGACCTCCAACCGCCCCGCCAGGTGCCGATAGCGCAGGCCCGATTCCGTCGGCCCCGGGGGGCGAACCTCGCCGATGAGCAGCACCCGTTCTCCGGCCAGCCGTTCGTCGAGCGCGGCCGCCGGCGCCAGCCGCGCGTGCGCCCTGAGCCGGCGGCCATCGAGCCGGACGTCGACGCCGACCTCACCGTGCCCGTCCGAAACCGGATCCGCCACCAGGGTCACCTCGGCCGTGACGGGACCGGTGTCGAGTGGTGCCTCCAGCCCGGCGAGCGACCGCTGTCCCAACGAGGCCGCCAACAAGGCGGCGCCGAGGCAGACCATCCCGGGCCGGCGGGTTGCCAGGCCCAGCGCGAGCACCGACGCCGCCAGGGTCAGCGGCACACCGGCCACGTGGCCGTCGACCCCGGCCAGCGACCCGGCAAACGTCGCCATGGCGAGGACGACCGCCCAGCGATCGGCCACGGGCGTCGCTCACACCGAGACGAGGTCGCGCAACTGCTCGAGCTTGGCCTCGCCGATGCCGCGCACGTCGAGCAACTGGTCGACCGAGGTGAACGGCCCGTTCTGGTCGCGGTGGGCGATGATCGCCGCCGCCGTCGACGGCCCCACGCCCGGCAGCGTGTCCAGCTGCTCGGCCGTAGCGGTGTTGAGGTCGACGAGCGCGCCGGGGAGCGAGCCGCCGGGGCCGGCGGCACCGCCTGCGGCCCCGGCTACCCCTGGAGCCCCGGGGCCGGTCGCCACCGGTGGCTGCTCACCGGGTTTGGGCACGTAGACCTGCTGCCCGTCGACCAGCGGTGCCGCCAGGTTGATGCGGGGCAGATCGGCGTCCGGGAGGGCACCGCCGGCGGCGTCGAGGGCATCGATCACCCGGCTGCCCGGAGGCAGGCGCCGCACCCCGGGTGACGCCACGGCGCCCGCCACGTGGACGACGACCTCGGTGGCCGTGGCGGTGGTGGCGGTCGCGGTGCCCCCGCCGCCGGTGCCACCACTGACGCCGTTGCCGCCCGTGTCGGCCGACGGGTCGGCCCCGCCGTCTCCCGGCGCAGACGGCTGCGCGAACGGCAGACGCATCTCGGCCGGCGCGGGCGGAGGTGCCAGCAGACGCCAGCCAATGACGCCGATGCAGGCCAGGGCGACGGCCCCGAGCACCAGGCGCCGGGGCGAGACGTCGAACGACTCGGCCAGCCCGGCCAACTGCTCGCGCCAGGTGCGCGCCGGCAGGGGTCGCGGAAGCTCGGGAGAGGGGACGGACATGGCAACCCTCCGGGCGCGCAGGGACGTTGGGAGGGGAAGTCCGGAGCCCGCAGACTAGCCCGGACCCTGAGCCGGCCGGACCGGGATCGACCGGGCGAGGCAATGACCCTCGGACGGAGGCTCCCGGTGCAATCCGGCTCGGGGGTCGGTCCCTATCGCCTCGTGAGCTCTCCCGCGGTCCCTATTGCCTCGGCTTGCCGGGGTCGATCAGTGCCCGGCGGGCGCGCCATTCCGCCTCGATCTCGAACGGGATGCGCCGGTAGGCAGCCTTGTGCCCGTAGCCGCGCACGCGCCAGGTCAGGTACGCCCCCAGGTAACGCCGCAGGAACCCGACCACGCCGTAACGGCGCCACTGGCGCACGTGCTCGAGCTCGTGGCGCAGGAGCCGCGCATCCCCGACGCCACGGGGGCGCATGAGGATCAGCGGCCCCAACGTCGTCGCCGACGCCCCCGGAGCCGCGGGGCCGACCAACAACCAGTAGCCATCGTGGCGCTCGAGCCGCACGCCGCAGACCTCGGGCCCGATGATCCCCTGGACGCGCCGATCAGAACAGCCGGGCGGTCAGGCGCTTGCGGTAGTCGGCGGTGCGGGGGTCGTCGCTGCCCAAGACCTCCAGCAGGTCGACGTACCGCTGGCGGGCGTCCGCATCGGCCTTGACCTGGTCGAGCAGCGCGTCCAGCTCCGTGGTGATCTCGTCGGTCGATGCCTCGTCGCCGCCGGTGCGCACCAGCGCCGCCACGCGCCGCGTCTCCGGAGTCTCCGGGATCCGTTCGAGCAGCGCCAGCGCCTCGTCGATGTCGCCGTCACCCCGCCGGTCGGCCAACAGCTCGGCCAAGGCCACGATGGCACCGGCGTGGTCGGGTTGCTGCTCGAGCGCCCGCCGCAACGACTCCTCGTCGCCGGCGGCCACGAGCTTCTCGAGCTCTACCTCGGCCTCGCTGGGGAGCAACCGGTCCACGAACTCGCGCACCGGAGTCTCGCCCTGAGCGCCGATGAAGCCGTCGACCACCTTGCCGCCGGACACCGCGAACACCGCAGGAATGCCCTGCACGCGGAATGCAGCCGACACCTGTGGGTTCTCGTCGACGTTGACCTTGGCCAGCACGACCTTGCCTTCGGTCTCGTCCACCACCTTCTCGATGATCGGGCCGAGCTGGTGGCAGGGTCCACACCACGGTGCCCACAGGTCGACCACGACCGGCGTGGTCTGCGAGCGGTCGAGGACCTCGGTCTGGAACGTGGTATCGGTGACGTCGATGGTCATCGCCAGCCAGGCTATCGACGAGGGTGCCCGGACCCGACCGCCGCCACGCAACGGCCCGGTGGCGCCGAGGTGCCACTACGGTGAACCAACCATGACCGTGCATCCCCGGGGGCTGCGCCCCCGCACCCCATCGTCGTCGGATCGCCTTAAGGCGCTCGCACGGTCGACCGGTCACGAGCTGCGCTCATGACCGACACCTCCGCGATCGAGACCAGCGAGGTGCCCGAGGGCATCGACGCCGACGGCGTTACCGGCTGGTTCGAGGCCCATGCGGCCGGCGTCGAGCCGCCGCTGCGGTTCTCGCTCATCGCCGGCGGTCGCTCCAACCTCACGTACCGGGTGACCGACTCCGGAGGGCTGTCGTGGGTCCTGCGCCGCCCACCGCTGGGCCACGTGCTGGCCACCGCCCACGACATGGGGCGGGAGCACCGCATCATCTCGGCCCTGGCTCCCACCGACGTCCCGGTGGCGCCGGTGATCGGGCTGTGCACCGACGAGGACGTCAACGGCGCGCCGTTCTACGTCATGGGCTTCGTGGACGGCCTGGTCGCCCGCGATCGCGCTGCGGCAGAACAGCTGGGCGTCGATCAGCGCCGGCGCGCCGGTCGCCAGCTCGCGGACGTGCTGGCGAGCATCCACGCCGTCGACCCCGACGCTGTCGGCCTCGGCGATCTGGGCCGCCGCGACGGCTACATCGAGCGTCAGCTGCGTCGCTGGTACGGCCAGTGGCAGAGCTCGAAGACCCGGGAGTTGGGGGTCGTCGACGAGGTGCACGATGCGCTCGCCGCTCGGGTCCCCGAGCAGGGCACGGCCACGATCGTCCACGGCGACTACCGGCTCGACAACTGCCTGCTCGAGGCGGACGGCACGATCGCCGCCGTGCTCGATTGGGAGCTCTGCACGCTCGGCGATCCGCTGGCCGACGTTGGCCTGCTGCTCGTGTATTGGACCGAGCCCGGCGATGGCCACCCGGCGCTGCTGGATGCGCCCACGTTGGCCGAGGGCTTCGTCACGCGGGCCGAGCTGATGGACATGTACGCCGCCGCCTCGAGCCGCGATGTGAGCCATGTCGATTACTACGTCGCGTTCGGCTACTGGAAGCTCGCCTGCATCCTCGAGGGCGTCTATGCCCGCTACCGGGGAGGCGCGATGGGCGCGGCCTCGGGCTTCGAGGGCTTCGCCCACCAGGTCGAGCTGTTGGCGGAGGCCGCCCGCGCCGCCCTCGGACGGCTGGACTAGGCGAGGCGAGGGGCCGCCGCCGTGCCGCTGTACGAGCTGATCGAGCAACCAGATCTCGACGATCCCGTGCTGGTGCTGGCGGTCGAGGGCTGGATCGACGCCGGCCTGGCCGCGGTCACCGCCGCCGAGGTGCTGTCCGACCAGCTGGACACGATCACGGTCGCCCGATTCTCCACCGACGACCTGCTCGACTACCGGGCCCGCCGGCCCATCGCCCACCTCGAGAACGGGGTGCTGCGGGGGCTCACGTGGCCCTCGCTCGAGCTTCGGGCCGCCACCGACCTCGAGGGCAAGGAGCTCCTGTTGCTGGTGGGCGCCGAGCCCGACCGGCTGTGGCAGCAGTTCACCGACGAGGTGGTGGGCCTGGCGCTCGACTTCGGCGCCCGCATGTGCGTCGGGTTGGGTGCCTATCCCTTCGCCGCCCCCCACACCCGCTCGCCGCGGGTCGCGTGCACCGCCTCGACCCCGAGCCTGGCTGACGGCGGGTTCCTGCGGGCGTCGCTCGACTTCCCGGGTGGCATCCAGGCCGCTGTCGAGCAGGGCTGCCACGACCGAGGCATCGGTTCGGTGGGGCTGTGGGCACAGATCCCCCACTACCTGCCGCCCGCCATGCCCTTCCCCGCCGGCAGCGTGGCGCTGATCGAGGCGTTGGCCCGGATCGGGGAGCTGTCACTGCCGTTCGGGGACCTGCCGGGACGCGCCGAGGCAACCCGGAACCGGCTGGACGAGCTCATCGCCCAGAACCCCGAGCACGTGGCCATGCTCCACCAGCTCGAGACCGCGTACGAGGAGGCCGAGGCACCGCAGTCGTTCGCGCCCGAGGACCTGCCGACGGGCGACGAGCTGGTGGCCGAGCTCGAACAGTTCCTGCGGGATCAACGTGGCGAGTCGTAAGAGCGTGCGCGGATAGGCACGTCAACCTGGCTCTCGGTGGTCAGCGCTGCTGGGAGGCCCAGCTGTTGAGCTGCGACCCGGCAACAAATTCCCACGCGGGGTGCCTGCGGAACGCTCTATCCGCTGGGCCCTGAGGCCCGCCGGCCGGGGCGAAGTACGGTCACCGGCCATGAAGATCGATGGAGGGATCTGGGGCGGATTGGAGAAGGCCGGCGAGGCGGCGGCGCAGGAGGAGGCCCGCGGCTACGACGGCATCTGGGTGCCGGAGACCAGCCACGACCCGTTCCTGCCGCTCGTGCTGGCGGCGGAGCACACCGAGCGCCTCGACCTGGGGACCGGCATCGTTGTGGCGTTCGCCCGTAACCCCATGACGCTGGCTCAGGTGTCGTGGGACCTGCAGGCGGCGTCGCAGGGCCGGTTCATCCTCGGGCTCGGCAGCCAGATCAAGGCGCACATCACCCGGCGCTTCTCGATGCCGTGGTCGAGCCCCGCAGCCCGCATGCGGGAGATGATCCTCGCCATCCGGGCCATCTGGGAGTCCTGGAACCAGGGCACCAAGCTCGACTTTCGGGGCGACTTCTACAGCCACACGCTGATGACGCCGTTCTTCAACCCGGGGCCCAACCCCCACGGCGACGCCCACATCTTCCTCGCCGGCGTGGGTGAGAGGATGACCCAGGTGGCGGGCGAGGTGGCCGACGGCTTCCTGTGCCACGCCTTCACCACCCGGCAATACCTCGACGAGGTCACCCTCCCCAACCTGGCCAAGGGTCGAGCGAAGGCCGGCAAGCCCATGGACGGCTTCCAGCTTTCCGGGCCCATGTTCGTGGTCACGGGGCGGGACGAGCCCGAGATGGCGGAGGCGGCCAAGGGCGTCAAGGGCCAGATCGCCTTCTACGGCTCGACACCGGCGTACCGCCCGGTGCTGGAGCTCCACGGCTGGGGCAACCTCCAGGACGAGCTCAACCGGCTGTCCAAAGAGAGCCGCTGGGCCGAGATGGGCGCCCTGATCGATGACGACATGCTGGCGACGTTCGCGGTGGTTGCGCCCGTGGACCGGGTGGCCGGCGCGCTCAAGGATCGGTGGGGCGACGTCCTCCACCGCCTCAGCTTCTACGCGCCCTACGACACCGACCGTGCCCGGTGGGACCAAGTGATCGCCGACCTCAAGGCCGCCTGACCCCCCGTTCTGGCGTCTCTCACGTCACATATCCGGCCTCAGAGACGCCAGCACGCTTCAGACCGAGACGTCGGCCGGCTCCAGGCGGCCGTCCCGGTAGTACCGCTTGCACAGCGAGCGCTGCAGCTTGCCGGAGCTGGTCTTGGGCAGGGTGCCCGGCGCCACGAGGACGATGTCCTTGGCCGGCATGCCAACCGCGTCCCGCACGCGTTCCGCCACCAGCAGCCGCACGGCGGCCAGGTCGTCGTCGACGGCCCGGGACTCCGCCACCACCACGAGCGACTCGCGACCCCGGTCGCCGTCGACACCGAAGGCGATGACGTTGCCCGCCCGTACGCCCTCGAGGTGGCCGACCGCCCGCTCGACGTCCTCGGGGAACAGGTTGCGGCCGCCGACGATGATCACGTCCTTGATGCGGCCGCACATGACCAGCTGCCCGTCGAGCAGATAGGAGAGGTCGCCGGTGCGCAGCCAGCCGTCGTGGAACAGCTCGGCGTTGGCATCGGGACGCCGGTAGTAACCCGGCGTGACCGACGTGCCCCGGATCTCCAGCTCGCCCACCTCCCGCTCGCGCAGCGGGGCCCCGGTGTCGGGATCGACGATGCGGATCTCGAGCCCCGGCACCGGGCGGCCGAGCAGCGGTAGGCGGCGGCTCCCCGCGGCGCCGGGATCGGTCGGGGCCGCGTAGCGCTCCGTCTCCAGGACGCGGCGGTCGACGCAGTCCGTCGTCATCCCCGACAGCGGGGCCGGGAACGTGCCGCCGATGCCCACCTCGGCCATGCCGAAGGCCGGGAACACCGCCTCCGGGCGCAACCCGTGGCGAAGGCCGGCGGCCACGAAGGCCTCGACCTGGTCGGGATCGATGGGCTCCGCGCCGTTGAGCGCCACCCGCAGGCGGGAGAGGTCGAGCGGCTCGCTGCGGTCGAGCGCCCGAGTCGCCAGCACCCAGGAGAAGTTGGGCCCGGCAGTGGCCGTGCCGCCATAGGTCGACACCCATTCCATCCAGCGGGCGGGCTTGGCCGTGAAGTCCTGCGGCGCGCCGAGCACCAGCCGCGCGCCGGTCGACATCGGCAGGGTCAGCAGGCCCACCAAGCCCATGTCGTGGTACAGCGGCAGCCACGACACGAGCACGTCCTCGTCGGGATCGAGCGCCGCCGCCTCGGCCACGGCGTCGAGGTTGGCGCACAGCACACGGTCCGGGAGCATGACGCCCTTGGGATCGGACGTGGACCCGCTGGTGAACTGCAGGATCGCCAGCCGGTCGGGGTCGTCGGATGGGCGAACCCAACGTCGTCCCGGAGAACCCGAGACCAGGTCGTCGAAGCCGACCATCGGCGGGTCGCCGGGCTCGGGCACCACGAAGGCGGCCAGCTCGGTATCGACGACCACCAGCCTGGCGTCGGCGTGACGGATGCGCCTGCGGGTCTGGGCGACGAACTCCTCGATCGAGGACAGCCGCATCGGCAGTGGCAGCACCACGATGGCGGCGCCCGCCAGCCAGGTGCCCTGGATGGCGGTGACCAGCGGCCGGGTGGTGGGCGAGAGAAGGGCGACATGGTCGCCCGGGCGGACCCCGTGCGCCTGGAGGGCTGCGGCGTAAGCTTTGGCCTGCTCGTGGAGCTCACCCCAGGACACCGCATCCCCGACGCCGCCCACAACGAAGGTGATGCCCGTACCGCGCGCAGCCGCGCGCTCGACGCGTTGCAGCAAGCAAGGCATTACCGGTCCGACTTCCCGGCGTGACAGGCGGTTACACAACCCAGTCGGCCCGACCCGGCGGCCGCTTTCCGCTTCGGACGTTCGGCACCGTGGCCGATACCCTTCGCGTTCATGGCCGAGCCGCCGCCGTCGTCTGACCCGCCCCCGTACCGGTACACGGCCGCGCTCGCGGGACGCATCGAGACCAGCTGGCAGGACCGCTGGGAGCGCGAGGGAACGTTCTATGCCCCCAACCCCGTCGGTGACCTGAGCGAGGGCTTCGACAAGGTGGCGGACCTGCCCAAGCGGTACGTGCTGGACATGTTCCCCTACCCCAGCGGCGCGGGGCTGCACGTCGGCCACCCACTGGGTTACATCGGGACCGACGTCTACGCCCGCTACCTGCGGATGACGGGGCACAACGTCGTCCACACCATGGGTTACGACGCGTTCGGCCTGCCCGCCGAGCAGTACGCCGTCCAGACGGGCCAGCACCCGCGCACGACGACCGAGGCCAACATCGTCACCATGCGTCGCCAGCTGCGGCGCCTGGGGCTGGGCCACGACTCCCGGCGCTCGATCGCCACCATCGACGAGGGCTACTACCGGTGGACCCAGTGGATCTTCCTGCAGATCTTCAACTCCTGGTACGACTCCGACAGCGATCAGGCCCGGCCGATCGACGACCTGGTCGCCGAACTGGATGCCGGCACCCGCGCGCCCGGCGAGGGCACGAACCCGACGGGTAGACCGTGGGCCGAGCTGACAGCCACGGAGCGCCGCGTGGTGGTCGACAACCACCGCCTGGCGTACGTGAACGAGGCGCCGGTGAACTGGTGCCCGGCGTTGGGGACGGTGCTGTCCAACGAGGAGGTCACGTCCGAGGGCCGCAGCGAGCGCGGCAACTTCCCGGTCTTCCGCCGCCCGCTGCGTCAGTGGTTGCTGCGCATCACCTCCTACGCCGAGCGGCTGCTGCGCGACCTGGACAAGCTGGACTGGCCCGAGCGCATCAAGCTGATGCAGCGCAACTGGATCGGGCGGTCGGAGGGCGCCAGCGTCACATTCCCGACCCCGGCCGGTCCCGGCATCGAGGTGTTCACCACCCGGCAGGACACGCTGTTCGGGGCCACGTACATGGTGCTGGCCCCCGAGCATCCACTGGTCGACGAGCTGACCGCGGCCGCATGGCCAGAGGGGACCCCCGACCGGTGGACCGGCGGCCACGCCACCCCGGCCGATGCGGTCACCGCCTACCGCCGGCACGCGGGAAAGCGGTCGGACGTCGAACGGCAGATCGAGTCGCGGGACAAGACCGGCGTGTTCGTCGGCGGCTACGCCGTCAACCCCGCCACGGGCGGCGAGATCCCCGTGTTCATCGCCGATTACGTGCTCATGGGCTATGGCACCGGGGCGATCATGGCGGTGCCCGGTCAGGACGACCGCGACTGGGCGTTCGCCGAGGCCTTCGACCTGCCGATCGTGCGCACGGTCCAGCCCCCCGCAGGCTGGCCCGACAAGCCCTACCTGGGTGAAGGCCCGGCCATCAACAGCGCCAACGAGTCGGTGGACCTGAATGGCCTGGGGATCGCCGAGGCCAAGCACCGGATCATCGAGTGGCTGGAGCGCACCGGGGTCGGCACCGGCACCGTCACCTACAAGCTGCGGGACTGGCTGTTCAGCCGGCAGCGGTTCTGGGGCGAGCCGTTCCCCATCGTCTACGACCCCGACGACGGGCTGCCCCGCGCCATACCGGAGTCGATGCTGCCGGTCGTGTTACCGGACGTCGATGACTACTCCCCCAAGACCTTCGCCGAGGACGACGAGACCTCCGAGCCCGAGGCGCCGCTGTCGCGGGCGACCCAGTGGGTCAACGTCACGCTCGATCTGGGAGAGGGCCCCAAGACCTATCGCCGCGACACCAACACGATGCCCAACTGGGCGGGATCGTGCTGGTACGAGCTGCGCTACCTCGACCCCCACAACGACAAGGCGCCGGTCGATCCCGAGATCGAGCGCTACTGGATGGGCCCAAAGTGGGAGGGCGACTGTGGCGGCGTCGACCTCTATGTTGGCGGCGCCGAGCACGCGGTCCTGCACCTGCTCTACTCCCGGTTCTGGCACAAGGTGCTCTACGACCTGGGGCACGTGTCGTCGTTCGAGCCTTACCACCGCCTGTACAACCAGGGGCTGATCCAGGCCTACGAGTACACCGACCGGCGGGGCTTCTACGTCGACGCCCACGAGGTCACCGAACACGACGACGCGTACTGGCACGGGGGCGAGCAGGTCAACCGCCAACTGGGCCGCATGGGCAAGAGCCGCAAGAACGCGGTGGCGCCCGACGAGATGTACGAGAGCTACGGCGCCGACACGATGCGGCTGTACGAGATGTTCTCGGGGCCGCTCGACCAGAGCCGGCCCTGGGAGACCAAGGCCGTGGTCGGGGTCTACCGGCTGCTGCAGCGGATCTGGCGCAACGTCGTGGACGAGGAGACCGGCGAGACCACGGTCACCGACGACGATCTCGACGACGAAACCCAGCGCATCCTCCATCGGACGATCGCGGCCGTGCGCGACGGCATGGAGAGGCTGCGCTTCAACGTCGCCGTCGCCAAGATCACGGAGCTCAACAACCACCTGACGGCGCAGTATCTCCGGAAGGGAGGCGTGCCCCTGGCCGCGGCCGAGCCGCTGGTGCTGCTGTTGGCGCCGCTGGCGCCGCACATCGCCGAGGAGCTGTGGTCGCGGCTCGGTCACCCCGACTCGCTGGTCACCGAGCCCTTCCCCGAGGCCGACCCGGAGTGGCTGATCGACGAGACGGTGGAGATCCCGGTGCAGATCAACGGCAAGGTTCGGGCCCGGATACGGCTACCGGCCGACGCCGACGAAGCCGCGCTGGAGGCTGCGGCCCGCGCCGACGCGCAGGTCGCGGCGCTGCTGGCCGCCGACGGCACGGTCCGCGAGGTCGTCGCCGTCCCCGGCCGCGTCATCAACTTCGTGGTGCGCTGACCCAGAGGCCGACCCGATAGGCGAGGCCGTGGCCCGAGCGGCCCGGCGCCGAAGGCGCCAAGAGCGGGAGACACGTGGTGCCGGCGGGTGACACGCACGCCTGCACGACGGTACGCTGACTCCTCCCAAACGGGGCCGTAGCTCAGTTGGTAGAGCACTTCCATGGCATGGAAGGGGTAGCGCGTTCGATCCGCGTCGGCTCCACCCAACCAAGCCGACCGCCGGGTGGCGGCGGCCCGGTTCCGCGTCGGGGCGTCCTACCGCTGCTGCGCCGCAGCGGCGGGCGCCCACTCGACGCGGTGGACATCGCCCCAGAGGCGTTCGAGCTCGTAGAAGTCGCGGGTCTCGTCGAGGAACACATGCACGACGACATCGCCGTAGTCCATGAGGACCCAGTGGCGGTCGTCGAGACCCTCCACCCGCAGCGGCTTCGGATGGCCCGCCTCCGCGACCACCCGCTCTACCTCGTCGACGATCGCCTTGACGAGGCGGTCGTTCGGGGCGGAGGCGATCACGAACTCGTCGGCCACCACGAGCACGTCGCCGACCTCGAGGATCACGACGTCACGCGCCCCCTTCGAGTCGGCGGCGCGGGCCGCCACGGCGGCCAGGTCCCGGGCTTGCACACGTTCGTTGGTCAGGCTGTTCGCTGTCTTACCTCCCGATCAGATCCCGGGCGTCGGCGCCCAGGATCACGGTCACGTCGATCTCGTCGTCGTCGGTCGCCCCGCCGGAGGCGGCCGGGTCCCGCTCGACCTGCGCGCCACCAAACCCCGCCGCCAGCCACAGCGCCTTGTCGCGCAGGTCGGCGCGTCCGTAGAGCATCAGGGTCTCAGTCTCGTCGAAGGTCGGGGCGTTGCCGGCGATGGTTATCTCGGCGCCGCCCCGGACCAAGCGACCGGCGGCGGCGCCCGTGAGCTCGGGGTCGGTGGTGCCGTTGAGCAGGCGGACGCGAACCCGCCGATCGGGACTGGGCGACACCGGATAGGGGACCGCCCGCACCACCAGCTCCGCCATGCGGTCGCCGTGCGGGACGAAGGCCTCGGGGGCGCCGTCGTCGCCACCGGTGGCCTCCCCAGGGAGGGGGACGATCGAAGGCGAGCCGTCGGCCAGGCCCCGGACGAAGCGCCCGATGCCAGCGTCGACCTCGCCGGGCAACGCGTCGACCCCGGCGTCTCGCACGAGCGGCAGCCACGCAGTCCAGAAGTCCGCCTGGCGGTCGATGCGGCCCGCCTCCGACTCGCCCGCGGCCCGGGCGCCGAGGAACGGCCCCACGTCTTCGGCCGCCAGCGAGACCTCTCCCGCCCTCCACTCCCCCACGCGCTCGATGAGCTGGAGCTCGACGGGCGCCACCGGCGCCACCAGCGACGCCCAGCGGGCGTCGTCGACCTCGAGGTGTTCCGGGATGGCGACGGCCAACAGGTCGGCGACCGCGGCCACCACGTCGGTGGCTCCACCCTGGCGGTAGACGTCCGCCATCGTGGGCGGCTCGCCCGACGCGTCAGCGGTGCCAGTGGTGGTATCGGTGCCGGGATCGGCGGGCCGGTTCGCCCTCGCCAACGTTGACGCCGGGACAACGATCACCGCACCGCCGTCGTCACTCGACTCGATGGCCAGGACCGCCACGCCGACCAGTTCGCCGTCGGCGTCCCGCTGGACGACGGCCATCGTCGGGGTGGGGACGACGTAGGCCTGGTAGCCCGGGTCGTCGGGACCGGCCGTGGGCTCCACATAGCGCCCGGCGGTGCTGTTACGCACCAGGTTGACGCCGACGACCGTCAGCGCCACCCCGCCCCCCAAGAGTGCGGCCATGCCGGCCAGCACCAACCGGCGGCGTCTGCGCAGCGCCTCGGGGGAACGACCCCACGCCGGCGGGGCGGGCCCGACAAGCGGGGTCGCCAGCGAGGCCACTTCCGCCGGCGCCGCGTGCGCCGCGCCGAAGGCGCCTGGTGCCGACCCGGGCGCGAGCGACCGCCCACGGCGCCGCGCCACGGCCCGGGCCCGCCGGCTCGCGGGCCACGGTCCTCGGTGGGTCGGGGCGACAGTGGCCATCGCATCGTCGCAGTCACGGCCGGCACCGGCCAGCGTTGATACATCCGAGCGCGGGTCGGGGTCGGGGGCCCCGCGCTCCATGTGGCGCGGCCGATGGTCCTCGTTGTCGACCACGCCGGTCATTGGGCGACGGGCTCCCGGTACAGGCCCCGGCGTTGGATGGCGTCGATGACGGCCGGCGACAGCAGGTAGTCCAGTGGCCGACCGTCGATGACGCGGGCCCGCAGGTCGGTGCTGGACACCTCGAGTCGGGGCACCTCGACCCGGACCCACGACCAGCCGAGCGGGGGCATCCCCTCGCCACCTCCCGGCCGCTCGACCACCACGATCGTGGACAGCGCGCGGACCTCGTCGGCGCGCTCCCAGCCCGGCAAGCCCGCGGCGGCGTCGGTCCCGAGGATGACGTACAGATCGAGCGTCGGATCACCGGCCAGCAGCTGGGACAGGGTGTCGGCCGTGTACGACATGCCGCCCCGGTCGAGCTCGATGCGGCTGGCCTCGAGCCCTTCGACGTCTCCCACCGCGGCCTCGACCATGGCCAACCGGTCCTCGGCCGACGAGATGTCGCGGGTGCCCACCTTCTGCCACGGCTGGTCGGCGACGACGAGCAGCACCCGGTCGAGCGACAGCTCGTGGCGGACGTTGACGGCGGTCACCAGGTGCCCGACGTGCGGTGGGTCGAACGTTCCCCCGAAAATACCCAGCCGCTCACCCATCCGAGGTCCGGGGGTGACACCGGCGACGTCGGCGTTCAACGCTGCTGATCCTCCAGATCCGGACGCGGACTCCCCATCACTCCGTCGCGCACGTTCCGCGCCGTCAGCGCAGCCTCCAGGTCCAACCGAACCTTTTCGGCCAGCGCGCCCAGGCCTGCGGAGACGTCGACCGGCCACACGGGCTCGCCCGCAGGAGCCAGGGACCGGAGCTGCGGCGGCAGGCCGGCCAACGCCGCCAGGCAGCGCTCGCGGGTGGCCGCCAGTGGCTCCGGCGGCTCGACCCGCCGACCGTCGGCCATGGCGCGCACCAGCAGCGCCCGCCCCCCGGCCACATGCTCGTCGTGCAGGCCCAGAACGTCACGATCGCCGAAGCGCCAGACCTGCTTGCGGCCCGGCAGGGTGACCTTGCCCTCGGCGAGCTTCATCCTCGGCCCGAGGGCGTCGTCCACCAGCTTGTAGACGGCGCCCAGCGACGGGGCGTCACCGCTGGTCCCGAGCTGCGTGCCCACGCCGAAGGAATCGATGGGCGCGCCCGCGGCCATTAGATCGGTGATGCGGTGCTCGTCGAGGTCGCCGGACGCCAGGATCCCGACGTCGGAAAGCCGGGCCTCGTCGAGCACGACGCGCACCTGGTCGGCCAGCCGACCCAGGTCGCCCGAATCGAGGCGCACCGCCGAGACGCCGACGCCCTCGCCCGCCAGTTCCCGGGCGACCTCGGCGGCGTGGCGGGCACCCTCGACGGTGTCGTACGTGTCGATCAGCAGGACGGCGTGCTGCGGGAAGCTGCGGGCGTAGGCGCGGAACGCATCGCGCTCGTCCTCGAACGACATCACGAACGAGTGCGCCATCGTCCCCGACAGCGGGATGCCCCAGCGCTGCCCGGCGGCCACCAGCGAGGTGCCGGCCGCTCCACAGATCCACGCGCCGCGGGCGGCGGCCATGGCAGCGTCGATGCCGTGGTCGCGCCGGGCGGAGAAGTCCACGAAGTCGCGCCCATCGCAGGCGATGGCGACCCGCGCCGCCTTGGACGCCAGCATGGTGCGGCTGGCGATGGCGTTGAGCAGGAACGTCTCCACCAGCTGCGCCTCGATCAACGGTGCCGTGACCCGCACGATCGGCTCCCCGGCGAAGACCACGTCACCCTCCGGCACCCCCCAAACCTCGCCCGTGAACCGGAGGTCTGACAGCCGGTCGATGAAGCGCGCCGGGAACAGCCCGAGCCCGGCCAGGTACTCGACCTCGTGGGGCGCGAAGGCCAGCGCCTCCAGGCCGGCGAGTGCATCATCGAGCCCGGCGGCCACCAGGAAGCGGCGCTCGGGCGGCAGTCGCCGCACGAACAGCTCGAACGTGGCCTCGTGCTCGATGCCCGCGGCCTGGTAGGCCGCCGCCATCGTCAGTTCGTAGAGGTCGGTGACCAGCGAGGCGGGAACGGGAGGCCGCGCCGCCGGGGGGGCGTTCATGCAAGCGTGACCCCGGCCGCGGTCATCTCGCCGATGGCCCGCTGCCCGTCGCCCGGCTCGAGCTCGACCGGGCGGACACCCTCGGCCACCACCGTCGCGTCGTACCCGAGGGCGACAGCATCGAACGCTGTGGCCCGGATGCAGTAGTCGGTGGCGAGCCCAAGGATCACGACGCGCTGGATGCGCCGCTCCCGCAGCAGGCTGTCGAGCCCGGTGGGATAGGTCTCTCGGCTCACCGGATCGGCCATCGTGAAGGCCGAGTAACCGTCCTCACCGTGGGTCCCTTTGCGGGTCCGCTCGCTCTCCACGATGGTCAATCTCGGGTGCAGCTCGGCCCCCCAGGTGCCACCCACGCAGTGCACGGGCCAGATGCCGCCGTCCTTGGCGAAGTGTGGTGTGTCCGGCGGATGCCAATCCTGCGTGTAGACCACCAGCGCCCGTGCCCTACGCGCGACCCCGATCTCGGCGTTGGCCACATCGATCACCGACTCGGCGTCGCGTACGTACAGGCTGCCGTCGGGGTCGGCGAAGTCGTTCTGGATGTCGGTCACGATCAGGGCGGTCGACGCGTCGTACGGTGCGGACACGTCTCAACGGTACCCATCGCGATCCCAGGTAGGGATAGCGACCAGGCGCGTCATTCCCCCTCGTAGGTCCAGTCGGGTCGCTTGCGGGCCTGGCGCTCGTCGATCGTCGCCTTGCCGTCGCGCACATCCACGAGCTTGGGCACCTGGAGCCCGCGGGCCGGCAGCGGCCGGCCGTCGAGCGCCGCCGCCACCTCGTCGGGAAACGCCTGCAGGATGCTCGCCACCACCCGCTGTTCCTGCACAGGCAGGTAGCAGCGGTTGCCGTCGGTGACCGAAAGCAGCCGGACGGCGATGGTGTCGAGATCCTCGACCGCGGCACCGCCAGCGGCCAGCAGGTCGAGCCGCTCGGTCACGGCCCCGCACCCCAGCTTGCAGGCGGGGCATTGTCCGCAGGATTCGACGTACAGGAAGCGCGACACCATCTGCGCCGCCTCGATCATCGACGCGGTGTCGTCGAGCACGAGGAACCCGGCGGCGCCCAGCCCGGACCCGATCGCGGCCATGCCCTCGTAGCTGCACGGGGTGTCGAGTTCGTTGCCCGTCAGCACCGGATTCGCCACGCCCGAGAGGACGGCCTTGATCTCGTGCCCGGGCCGCACCCCGCGGCCGACGCGCTCGATGACCTCTCCGAGGGGCGTTCCCATCTCCACCTCACCCACGCCAGGGCGCACGACGTCCCCCGCCACCGTGACGACGATGCAGCCGGGCGACTCGGCCGTGCCCAGCGACCGGTGCCACTCGGGTCCTCGGGCCAGCACTTGGGAGGCAGTGGCCAGCGTCTCGACGTTGTTGACGACGGTCGGGTTGGACGCCGGCATGGTGTCGACCACGCCTGCCGGTGAGGCGCTCCAGCCGGTGGTGGGCACGGTGGCGAACAGCCCGTGGATGTAGGGCGGCACGTTGCGCGGCAGCGGCGCCTCACCCTCGATCACCTGCAGCAGCCCGGTCTCCTCGCCGTACAGGTAGGCGTCCGGTCCCAGAACCACCTGGATGGTGACGTCGCCAATGGCGCCCGACGCGCCCAGCTCGTCGACGGCCGTGGCCAGGCGCTCGATCTCGGGCTCGAACCGCTCCTTGACGCCGATGAACGCCCTGTCGGCCCCCACGGCGAAAGCGGCGATGGCCACCCCCTCCACAACCGAATAGGGATTGGCGCGCAAGATCGCTCTATCCTTGAATGTCGAGGGTTCTCCCTCGGCCCCGTTGCACACCACGAAGGTGCGGTTTTCTTCGTCTCCCCCATTGCCAACGCCGTCCGCGGCGTCACGCACCGATTGCCACTTGCGTCCCGTCGGGAACCCGCCGCCTCCCCGCCCCCGCAACCCCGACAGGATGACCTCTTGGATCGTGCCCCCGGGTCCGAGGCCCACTGCCCGCCGAAATCCAACGCCGCCGCCACGCTCGAAGTAATTGGTGACATCGGTCACCGGAGGATCGGACAACAGCACAGCGTCCTGCATGTACCCGGCTTTCCGCGACGGAGCGGCCGGAAATCCCCTGGTTGGGGGAATCCCACCGCGGTAGAGGTGGTTGAGGAGATACGAGATGAGTGATTCTGTAGGTCAGTACCTGAACGAAATCGGCCTCGTGCCCCTTCTCACCGCAGACGAGGAGCGCGAGCTGTCGCAGACGATCGAACGCGGACGTGATGCGCAGGCGCGCCTCGACGCCGGTGAGCGTGGCCGTGAGCTGCGCAAGTCCGTCGCCGCCGCAGCCGCCGCCAAGGACCGCTTCATCAGGGCGAATCTGCGGCTCGTGGTGAGCATCGCCCGACGCTACCCCCTTCCCCCCTCGATGGAGCTGCTCGACCTGATCCAGGAGGGCAACCTCGGCCTCGAGCACGCCGTCGACAAGTTCGACTGGCGCAAGGGCTTCAAGTTCTCGACGTACGCCACCTTCTGGATCCGCCAGGCAATCGGTCGGGCGCTCGACCAGAAGGCGAGCCTGGTTCGCCTGCCCGGCGACCGTTCCGCTTCCCTGCGGGCGGCGCTGCGCCAGGCCTCGGGCGACGGTGAGGAGCTCGACGACGAGAGCGCCCGGCTCTACCGCCTGACGACCCCTACGTCGCTCGATCGCCCGGTGGGCGACGACGACGGCAGCGAGCTGGTCGACCTGCTGGCGGCCGACGTGCCGACGCCCGAGCAGGTGCTGCTCGAGCGCGAGGACGAGCAAACGCTCAACGATCTGCTCGATGTGCTCGATACGCGGGCCCGGTATGCGGTGGAACAGCGCTTCGGCCTCACCGACGGCCGCAAGCGCAGCTACCGCGAGGTGGGCGAGGAGCTCGGCGTCACGGCCGAGGCAGCTCGCCGCCTGGTCAAGCGCGCGGTCGACGCCGTGCGCGAGGAGGCCATGGCCCGCTCGAGCGCGGCGTAGTCGTTCCCGGATAGAACCAAACTCGTCATGCACTCCACCGGGGAGTGCCGGGTACCCGCCACCCGGCCCCCAATGCACCAGCCGCCCCTATCCCGCCCAGGGGCGGCTGGTGTCATTCCTGGCCGGGTTGCGCGAATCGCTTTGCCGATCGCGCCGGCCCGGCGGCACGATGGTGCACCGTGACCAGTGACCGGGCGTCCGAACCCCCGTCGACACCACCGGGGACATGGCGCCCGGACTCCTGGCGTGAGCGGCCCGCCGCCCAGCAGCCCACCTGGCCCGACGAGTCGGCGCTCGACCACGCACTGAAGCACCTGGCCAGCGTGCCGCCATTGGTGTTCGCGGGCGAGGCCCGGGCGCTGACGTCCCAGCTCGCCGAGGTGGCCGAAGGCAAGGCCTTCCTGCTGCAGGCGGGCGACTGCGCCGAGTCGTTCGACGCGTTCTCGGCCGATGCCATCCGCGACAAGCTCAAGGTGATCCTGCAGATGGCCGTGGTGCTCACCTATTCGACCGGCGTCCCGGTCATCAAGGTGGGGCGCATCGCCGGCCAGTTCGCCAAGCCCCGCACGGCGGCGTTCGAGGCGGTGGGCGACCGGGAGCTACCGGCGTTCCGTGGCCACATGGTCAACGACAGCGCCCCCAACGAGGCCGCCCGCACCCCCGATCCCGACCGGCTCGTGCAGGCCTATCACCAGTCGGCCGCCACACTGAACCTGCTGCGGGCGTTCACCAAGGGCGGCTTCGCCGACCTGTCCCGGGTCCACCAGTGGAACCAGGAGTTCGTGGCCTCGAGCCCCGAGGGCCGGCGCTACGACCGGGTCGCCGATCACATCGACCGCGCGCTGCGGTTCATGGCGGCGTGTGGCATCGACACGACCAGCCAGCCGAGCCTGCACGAGGTGGACTTCTACACCAGCCACGAGGCACTCATCCTCGGCTACGAGGAGGCGCTCACCCGCCAGGACTCGCTCACCGGCGACTGGTACGACTGCTCGGCGCACATGCTGTGGATCGGCGAGCGCACCCGCCAGCCCGACGGTGCCCACGTGGAGTTCCTGCGGGGGGTGGGCAATCCGGTCGGATGCAAGCTCGGCCCTACGGCGACCGCCGACGAGGTGCTGGCGCTGTGCGAGGCGCTGAACCCCGAGCGCGTCCCGGGTCGCATGAGCCTCATCGCCAGAATGGGGGCGGGCGCGGTGGCCCGCCGGCTGCCGCCGCTGCTGGCCGAGGTGCGCGACGCCGGGCACCCGGTCGTGTGGACCTGCGACCCCATGCATGGCAACACGTTCACCTCCGACACGGGCCGCAAGACCCGCGACTTCGACGCCGTCCTGGCCGAGATCGCGGGCTTCTTCGCCGCCCACTGGGCCGAGGGCACCTGGCCCGGCGGGGTGCACATCGAGCTCACGGGCGAGGATGTAACCGAATGCCTCGGGGGCGGCGACGGCCTGGGGCACGCCGACTTGGACGACCGCTACGAGACCATGTGCGATCCCCGGCTCAACGGCCGCCAGTCGATCGACCTGGCCTTTCGGGTGGCCGAGCTGCTCGACCGCCGGTAGGAGCCAGTAGCAGCGCCACCAGGTGCGTGACCTATCCCGCGCACGTCTTAGACGGGGCCATGGCCCTCGGGAAGCGCCGCAGTCGACTGGTGGCTCGGGGAATGTTGACAGGGCCACTCGGGTTTCGATTGACTGGGTCACCGGTACCTGACCGAACTACTCAGATTCCTCAGGAATTGGGTTAGGAGGCCGGGCCGCCGCCAGCCGAGATCGGAGCACCCATGGGCCAGCGAGAGATCGATCCAGCCCAGCTCGCCGACGCCGACAAGTTCGAGGCCATCCTCGGCCAGTACCTCGCCGGTGACATCGAGGAGGATGCCTTCCGCATCTTCCGCCTCAACAACGGCATCTACGGCCAACGCCAGGGCGGCCACAGCCAGATGGTGCGGGTGAAGGTCCCGTGGGGCGGGCTGCTGCCCGATCAACTCGACCTCATGGCCGACGTCGCGGACCGGTACTCCCGGGGGTGGGGCCACATCACCACTCGCCAGAACGTGCAGTTCCACTTCGTGCAGCTCGAGCGCGTACCCGAGCTGATGCGGCTGCTCGGCACCGTGGGGCTCACAAGCCGCGAGGCGTGCGGCGACACCGTCCGCAACGTCCAGGGCTGCCACCTGGCCGGTGCCTGCCCCTACGAGGTCCTCGACATCACGCCGTGGGCCGAGGCGACCTACCGGCACTTCGTCCGCAATCCCCTCTCGCAGCGTCTGCCCCGCAAGTTCAAGATCAACTTCTCGGGGTGTGCCACCGACTGCGGCCAGGCGATGTTCAACGACATCGGTGTGATCGGGACCAGCCGCACCCTTGAGGACGGCAGCGTCGAGGCGGGCTTCCGCGTCTTCGTCGCCGGCGGCCTGGGCGCCAACCCCCACCCGGCGCTCGCCCTCGAGGACTTCACGCCCCGCGAGGAGCTGATGCCCACCCTCGAGGCGATCCTGCGGGTGTTCAACAACCATGGCAACCGCGACAACAAGCTCCGTGCCCGCATGAAGTGGCTGGTCGACACCATGGGTTGGGAGGAGCTCCAGGATCGGGTCATCAAGGAGCGGCGCCTGCTGCTCGGCTCGTCGTCGTGGCCCGGCGGCCTCCCCGACGAGGTCGAGAAGGCGGGCGACGCCGCCGCCGGCGTGGCCGCCGGCGTGCTGCCCACGCCCATGGGCCACGGCACTCCCGTGCAGATCACCAGACGCACCAGCAGCTTCGAGAGCTGGGACGACACCAACGTGATCCGGGGTGCGGCCAAGGGAACCGTGTCCGCCATCGCCTACGCGCGGCTCGGCGACGTGACCAGCGAGCAATTCCGGGCTCTGGCCGCGATCCAGCGGGAGCTCGGGCTCGAGGTGCGGCTCACCAACCGGCAGAACGTTGCCCTCCGGGGACTCACCGAGGAGCAGCTCCCGGCCCTGTACGAGCGGCTCGAGGTCATCGGCATGGCCCAGCCCGGCGCCGAGCTGGTGCGCGACGTCGTCGCCTGCCCTGGCGCCGATACGTGCAACCTGGCCGTGACCCAGAGTCGCGGCCTGGCCGCCGCCATCGGCGCGCGGCTCGAGGAGGAGGGCCTGGCCGAGGTCGGCGGCCTGCGCGTCAACATCTCCGGCTGCACCAACAGCTGCGGCCAGCACCACACCGCGGACATCGGCTTCTTCGGCGCCGAGCGTCGCGCCCACAGCCGGTCCGCCCCCGGCTACCAGATGCTGCTCGGCGGCTATGTGGGCCAGGAGAAGATCCACTTCGGCGACAAGGCGCTGCGCCTGCCGGCCAAGGAGGCCCCCGAGGCCACGGTGCGGGTCGTGCGGCGGTTCGCCGACGAGCGCCGCGCCGGCGAGTCCTTCCGGGACTGGATGGACCGGGCGGGTGGCGCCAAGGCCATCGCCGCCGAGCTCAAGGAGCTGGACGAGTTCCCCACGCCCGAGGAGGGGCCCGAGTTCTACGTCGACTACGACGAGACGGGTCCGTACGAAGCCGAGGTCGGAGTCGGCGAATGCGCCGGCGTGTGACCGGGCGGAGCGGGCCGATCATGGCGAACGCGCTGGGGGTACGCACATGAGCTTCCTGGTCGAACCGCCGGCCCTGCCGGTCCCCCAGCTCCACGACGAGGAGTTGGCCGAGCTCAACGCCGAGTTCGAGCGGCTGCCGGCGCCGAAGATCATCCAGTGGGCCGTCGACAACTACTCGCCCCACCTCTGCCTGGCGGCGTCGATGCAGGACGCCGTGCTCATCGACCTCGCCACCCGGGTCGATCCCGGCATCGAGGTCGTGTTCATCGATACCGGCTACCACTTCCCCGAAACACTGGAGACCGTGGAGGTGGTACGCAGGCGCTATGGCCTCAACCTCCGGATGATGACGGTGACCCCCCACGCCGAGGAGCTGTGGAAGGTCGACCCCGAGAGTTGCTGCTCGGCGGTCAAGGTGGGCCAGCTCGACCGGGCCTTGGCGGGCAA